>NZ_JAXCID010000042.1:0-34555 GCF_035985125.1 Arthrobacter sp. CG_A4
TTCCTGTCCCCGTCCATGCCGGCCGGCCGACGCCGGACTTTCCCTACCCGTGGAGCATCGTGCGGTGGGTCCCCGGAACCGCCGCGGCCGACGTCCACCCCGCAGGCCGCGGGCCGGCCGCTGAAGGTCTGGCCGATTTCCTGCTGTCCCTTCACGTGCCCGCCGAAACCGGCGTCCCAGTGAACCCTTTCCGGGGGGTGCCGCTGCTGGATCGTGACGCTTCGGTACTGGAATGGCTCGTGGACCGCGAACGCTACCCGCAGGCGGCAGCGCTGAAAGCAGTGTGGGCGCAGGCCTGCGCCGCCAAAGCCTGGGATCGTCCGCCGATAATGCTCCACGGGGACCTCCACCCCGGCAACATCCTGCTGACGGACCGCGGCTCGCTGGCCGGCGTCATCGATTTCGGCGACGTCGGGGCAGGGGATCCGGCTGTCGACCTTGCGGTGGGATGGCTGACGTTCGACGCCGGCGCCCGCCACCGCTTTAGCCGTCTGCACCAGGTCATGCGGGAGAACGGTCACGGTCCAGACGGCTTCCGACATGCCGATGTCAACAGTCCTCTGCACTGACGGTATGTTCTTCAGCAGCCGCCTGCACCAGCCTGAACCACCCTCAGCAGTTGACTGCGGTCCACTCGAGTCACGGCCCTCGCCCACTGGCCGTCTCCCGCCGGCCTGTCAGCGGTTGGTCGACGCCCAGCATTGTGGACTTTGCCGCTCTTTGGCGGTGTTCTGTGATCGATCCATGTCGCTAGTTGTGGATCACGAGGATGCTGGCGGCGGCACCACCGCAGTGCAGCCAGTCATCTACGACGCGGAGTTGAGAGCGTTTTTTACGGAGGGTGCGGAGTCGACGGAACCGACAGCAGTCTCCTCCGCCGAGACCACGACCACTGGGTCGCACCGACCGATTGGCCCCGATCATGCCGATCCCATCTTCTTTTAAGCCGCCCCAGGCCGATGACCCGGCACGCTGGCGCGAGAAGGTATGTCAAGACTGCGGCGCTCTCACTGAAAGCCCCGCAGCGACGAACTGCTGGCGATGCTGCACCACCGTGGATCGTTAGCTCTTTCGGTGGTTGGATGAGTGGTGAAGGGAGCAATCATGTCGAAGTTTGTGGTCGGTGATCACGTGCGGTGGAATTCCGAGGCGGGTTCGGTGACGGGTGTGATCGCGAAGAAACATACGCGGGATGTCGAGTACAAGGGGCATATGCGGCGTTGCACTGAGCAAGATCCGCAGTATGAGATCCAGAGCGACAAGACCGAGCACGTGGCGATGCACAAACCGGATGCCTTGACGAAGATCAAGTGATCCAGGTTCGATGACGAAGGATCGGGCAACTCAGCAGACCGCGCCGCAGGTATTCACGATTGGTCATTCCACTCGCGGTTTCGACGAGGCGCTTGCGATGTTGCGTGGGAACGGGGTGACCGAGCTGGTTGATGTGCGTTCGTTTCCGTCGTCGCGGAAATTTCCGCAGTGGAACCAGGACTCGATCGAAGAGGCGATGCCCGCCGATATCGGCTATCAGTGGATCCGGGATCTCGGCGGCCGCCGACACACGCCAGCTGGGGTGGCGAGTCCGAATGGTGCGTGGAGAGTCAAGGCATTCCGTGACTACGCCGACTACATGGCGACCGAGGGGTTTCGATCCGGGCTTGCCGAGTTGCTGCAGGTCGCGAACGAGTCAGTGCCGGCGATCATGTGTAGCGAGGCTGTGCCGTGGCGGTGCCACCGGCGGCTGATTACGGACGCGCTCATCGTCGCGGGGGTGGAGGTGCTCGACATCATGTCGGTCTCGTCGACCAAGCGTGCCGAACTGAACGCGTTCGCGCTGGTGCAGGACGGAAAGATCACCTATCCCGGATCAGGAGAAGAGTGAGCGTGAGCACGGATGTGGTAGCGGAGGTTCGCACGATGGTGGCTGCGATTCCGGCGGGTTGCGTCGCGGCGTACGGCAAGATCGGGCGGGCAATGGGAATCGGCCCCCGGCAGGCGGGCCGGGCCGTTGCGCTGCTTGACGGCGACGTGCCATGGTGGAGGGTTGTTTACGCCGATGGTTCGCCGGCGACGTGCCATGAAGGAGGAGCTCGAGCGCTGCTGGAAGCGGAAGGCGTTCCGTTCCGCGACGGCCGCGTCGACATGGCCAAACTCCGAGCTGATCGCATTCGTTGACCGTGATGCACACGTTCGACGCGATACGACAATCCCTGGTCGATGACGAGAGCAGTGCCCCCATGCGGCATCAAGGATGGGAACCGCTGTACGCGGCGTCCGCGAGTTCGAGGATTGCCGTGATCGGGCAAGCACCGGGGCGCCGGGCGCAAGCGAGCGGTGTGCCCTGGGACGACGCCAGCGGGAAGAACCTGGTCGACTGGCTGGATGTCACCGAGGAGCAGTTCCGGAATCCCGACCTGTTCGCCCTGCTCCCGATGGATTTCTACTACCCCGGCACCGGCCGCAGCGGAGATCTACCGCCTCGGAAAGGGTTCGCTGAACGGTGGCATCCGCCGCTACTCGCGCTGATGCCCGACATTCAGTTGACTCTGTTGATCGGCCGGTACGCGCAGATCCACTATCTCCCATCAGCTCGGCACGGCACGTTGACCGACACGGTGCGCAACTATCGGCGATTCGTCCCGCAATGGTTTCCTCTCGTGCACCCGTCTCCGCTGAACTTCCGATGGCAGGCAAAGAACCCGTGGTTTGTCACCGACGTGCTGCCAGATTTGCGAATACACGTTCGTGACGCCCTCGCCCATCCTGTCACCGAGAATAGATAGCAGCTGCGATACGCGGGCGGTATGAGAGTCGTCAACGCGGTAGCGCACCTCGTCGATCGGCATCACCCGGTGACGAGATTCCAAGTGCTCCGGATGAACGCGGTGATTCCGACGCCGCCCTCGCTCCGGGAGCGTTCCTAGGCCCGTGGGGCATAACCGGCACGGCGGTGACGATGAGGGATGGACCCGTCGTTGGGAACGCGTAGGGATACCACGAAGAAGTACGCAACCGATTACGCCAAGGCGGCCAAGACAGCCAATCCAGGTCCAGGTCAGTCTCCCGCAGGCACCACGTCTCGCGGCTAAAGGCCGCGTGGAAAATCACCAGGGCACCGGGCTAGCCCTGGATCAGATCGACGAGGACCGAGGCCTCGCTGATGTCCGCGTACTTGGTCGCGGTCAGCAGGACCAGGTTTCCATGCCGCGCCAGGGCGCGCAGGTGTTCAAGGGTTTCGGCACGTTCCGGCTCTTCGAGCTCGACCCGGTACCGGCGGCCGAACTCTTCGAAACGTTCCGGATCGTCGGCGTACCACTCGCGGAGCTCCGTAGACGGCGCCACCGTTTTGCACCACTCGTCGAGATCCGTCTTCTCCTTGCTGAGTCCGCGGGGCCAGATGCGGTCCACAAGCACCCGGGACCCCTCCCCGCGCACCCGTTCCTCGTAGACGCGGCCCACCGTCACCTAATGTACATCCGCCATGACCCGGCTTTGTGCTGTCCGAGCGCAGGAAGGCCCGTTTCGCTCTTGTTGCGGAACCCGGGATTGTCCTTGTCGAAGTGCCCCGCGGACTCAGTCCTGGCTTAGGAGTCCCGTGTTTCCGCTCAACGCCCCCCAAAAACGCCGCGTTAAGGGGAAACCCGCCGGCTTGGGTGCACCGTCCGCATCCCGGACGAGTGCCGTTTCCCGAAATTCCAGTCAACGCCCCGCCCTGGCAGGACACACAGAGGCCAAAGACCCTCACCCGCTTCACCCGGTTCAGGAACAGCGCCGCACCGCCGGAGATCAGCTCAGGATGGGCTGGAGGGGGCATGCTTCTAAGGACCGAATCCGCGCCGGGCCCGGATCTCAGTCGCTGGGATCCGGGGAACGCAGATCCCGTTCGCCCACGTCTGCTGCGCCGAGTGTGGCAGCGGCCGGGCTATGTGAAGTGTCGTGTAGGCGGGTGCTGAGCTCGGGGTGGTGCAGGTCCAGTGCGGGTCGCTCGGAGCGGATTCGAGGCAAGGAGGTGAAGTTGTGGCGCGGGGGCGGGCATGACGTTGCCCACTCGAGGGAGGCGCCAAAGCCCCAGGGATCGTCCACTTCCACACGGTCGTTGCTGCGCCAGGTGATGTAGACGTTCCAGAAAAACGGAATCATCGATGCGCCTAGCAGGAACGAGGAGTAGGTGGAGAACTGGTTCATCCACATGAAATTGTCCTGCGGCATGTAGTCCGCGTAGCGGCGCGGCATGCCGCTCACACCGAGCCAGTGCTGGATGAGGAAGGTGCCGTGGAAGCCCAGGAACAGCATCGAGAAGTGGATCTTGCCGAGGCGTTCGTTGAGCATCTTGCCGGTGAATTTGGGCCACCAGAAGTAGAAGCCGGCGAACATCGCGAACACCACGGTGCCGAAGACCACGTAGTGGAAATGCGCGACAACGAAGTAGGTGTCCGTGACGTGGAAGTCCAGCGGCGGGGAGGCCAGGATGATGCCGGTCAGGCCGCCGAAGAGGAACGTGGCCAGGAAACCGATGCTCCACAGCATCGGCGTCTCGAAGGTCAGGGACCCGCCCCACATGGTGCCGATCCAGTTGAAGAACTTCACGCCGGTCGGAACAGCAATGAGCATGCTCATGAAGGAGAAGAAGGGCAGCAGCACGGAGCCGGTTGCGTACATGTGGTGGGCCCACACGGTCGCGGACAGCGCGGCGATGGAGATCGTTGCGTAGACCAGGCCCTTGTAGCCGAAGATCGGCTTGCGGCTGAAGACCGGGAAGATCTCGGAGACGATGCCGAAGAACGGCAGCGCGATGATGTAGACCTCGGGGTGGCCGAAGAACCAGAACAGGTGCTGCCAGAGGACGGCGCCGCCGTTCTCCGGATCGAAGATGTGGGCACCGAAACGCCGGTCCGCGCCGAGGGCGAACAGGGCGGCGGCCAGCGGCGGGAAGGCCATCAGGACCAGGATGGCTGTCACGAGGGTGTTCCAGGTGAAGATCGGCATCCGCCACATCGTCATGCCGGGGGCGCGCATGCAGATGATCGTGGTGATGAAGTTGACCGCGCCCAGGATGGTGCCGAAGCCGGACAGCGCCAGGCCAAAGACCCACAAGTCTCCGCCCACGCCGGGGCTGAAGGTTGTGTTGGACAGCGGCGCGTAACCGGTCCACCCGAAAGATGCTGCACCCTGCGGGGTGATGAAACCGGACACGGCGATCGTAGAGCCGAAGAGGAAGAACCAGAAGGCCAGCGCGTTCAGTCGCGGGAAGGCGACGTCCGGGGCACCGATCTGCAGCGGCATAATCACGTTGGCGAACCCGGCGAACAGCGGCGTCGCGAACATCAGCAGCATCACGGTCCCGTGCATGGTGAAGAGCTGGTTGTACTGCTCTTTGGTCTGCAGAATCTGCATGCCCGGTTCGAGCAGCTCGGCACGGATGACCAGCGCCATCACGCCGCCGAGGCAGAAAAAAGTAAAGGAGACGATCAAGTACATGTACCCGATCGTCTTGTGGTCGGTCGAAGTGATCCAGTTAACAACGAGCCGGCCCTTGTCCCTGGGCACCGCAGATGCCCCTGTGACCGCAGCAACGTCTATCTGGTTTACAGCCATGGCGGCCTCCCGCGACTCCGATCGCCCGTGCTGACACACCGGCAGGGAACCACTCTCACACGACCGTAGTCACCCCGGGTTCCCAGCACAAGGGCCCGCGATGACTCATCAAAGATGCCCGCGTAGCCGTATTCGAAGAATCATTTGAGAATGCCCGCGTAGCGGCGTGTCCGCCGCTTCGGCACTGTGAGCCATGGAGCTTTCGGCGAGTGAACGCAGGGCTGTCACCAAGGCGATTGCCCCCCGCTACGCCCGGTCGGACCGGGCTGCGAAGAAGCAGGTTCTGGATGAGCTGTGCGCGACGACGGGCTGGTACCGCGACCATGCCCGCAAGGCGCTGCGGATGGCGCTGGTGCCGAAGGTTGCCCGGCCCAGGGCGCCGCGGCCGGTGCTCTATGGAGAGTCGGTAATCGAGGCTCTGCGGTTCTGCTGGGCGGTCGAGGGTACCCCGTGCGGGAGGCTCCTGGCGGCCGCGCTGCCGGACCTGGTGCCGCGCCTGCGGCGGTTCAAGGAGCTCCGGATTGACGCCGGCACCGCCGCGCTGCTGCTGAAGATCGCCCCGGCGACCATCGACCGCCGGCTCAGGGCTGACCGGGCGAAAATGGACCCCCGGGGCCGGTCCCACACCAAGCCCGGAACACTGCTGAAAGACTCCATCCCGATGCGGACCTGGACCGACGTCGTCGGGGTCTTCCCCAGCCCCGCGGCCCTCCTCCGGCTCGCCGGCGCGGTCCTCGTCGAGCAACACGACGAGTGGGAAGCCGGGGACCGCCGCTACCTTTCCGAGGCGTCCATGGCCGTACTCACGGCAATCAACACGGCACCCGCCGAACCGGTCGAGGAGGCGATTTTGCTCCCCGAACTCACTGCAGCATAATCAGAGAACTGACCCGCACGGTGTCGAGGCAAACTCCACCACTCAGCGGGACGCAACCGCGCAAGGACGAGGTCGGTGTAGAACCCCACGGTTGACATCTGTGGACGTGACTCAGCATCTTGTCGGTCTTTGACGGCCGCGAGGCTCAGGAGAATACGACGATGCCGTAAACCGCGAAGACTACGAGTGGGCTGCGCCGTGCATCGCTGTCACGTTCCTGGAAGCAAGCGTTGTCACCGACAGCATCACCGTGATGCCGAGGAGTAACAGGTTGGCTGGAGACTCGCCCAGCACGACGGCCCGCCATGCTCCGGGGCGTTCCGTGTGCCGGTGGACTTCAGGTCAGGATCCGAACTGCTTGACATTCGGGCCGGACCGAATCGATTCAACGCGAGACAACCTGGTCATGCCATCGGCTGTGCAGCGGGAAGAATCATTCAAGGAGCGCCGTCCAAGGGGTACCTACTGGTCAGTGACGGGTGCCTTGATCCAGGTCGCCACGACGCTGACGCCGCCGCCACCGTCACGCTCCGTCACGACCTCAATAGCCGAAGCAGCTGCTCCCATCCGCAACAGCTTGTCCCGATATGACACCACGAGCGCCGCCAGGCTGTCCTCCGTCCATTCCCCGGGACGCATCCTGGTAGAGATCTCAACAGGTTCGGGCTGATAGAGCGTCATCAAAGTACCTCCTTGAATATTCCGCCGCCTGGTCCGGCCGACGGGGCTATGAACCGGGAAAAGCGTCTCCCAACGCCAGCGCAACCGGCGCGGTGCGGTCAGGCGGCCGTGACACCTGCGGAAGTTTGCGTCCGGACCGCTTGATGAGTGACGGGGGTCGATGAAACCCCCGGCGTTGCGGCGTTCTGCGGGCCTGTGCCAGGTTCCAGTACAAGCAGCGGAAGTTCACTGTGGACGATGTAGTCCCGCGCGGCCGGGCCCGTCATCGCCAGGCCGGGACACGGGCCTGCGCGGCAGGCCGGACTGATTCCGGCAGCCCCCAGCGCTACCCTAAAGGTCCTGTCCGCAACCGGGGCGGTGGCGTTCAGCGCGCACCAGCTGACGTAAAGCCCGTACAGCTCATTCGGGCCGAGGCCATCATTGTCCGGATCTTGGTCAACGCACTCACGGAGAAATTCATCCAGCACCAGTTTCATCTCAACCTCCTGCATCGGGGCATCATGAGCGCCGCACTGCAACGGCGTGAAGGGTGAAGCGAGACCGGCCCTGACCGATCTTCCCGGACCCACCCAAAATCTAGAATCCACCGACTACCGGTGTCAAGTAAACTTCCCGCCCGGCCGCCAGTGCTGCCGGCGGTCTGCGCTGCGGGCCTGGTCCGGGTCTGCGGAAAATCCGGCGGACGCGGATCAACCAGCCCCTGGCCGGTGACGCATAATGGAAGGCACGTATTGGGTATCTGCTTAGCTGAAGTCAGTCCGTAAATGCGGAACGGACCAGATTTTTCAGTGGTTTCGGTCCGGTATTCACGGCCTGCTGGAGCAGACGGTAGAAGAGCAGCCCGCGGCTGGCCGAAGTCCTGCGGTTGAACCGGAACGTGAACTCGTCCAGGTAGTAGGCCAGCTGCGCCTTGGAGATGCCTTGGTGCAGGGTGCCATCGATCCAGCGCTTGAGCTGGGAGGCAGCCATATGCACCGCCGGCATGTTCACGTGTGCCGGGATGTCCGAGCCGAGCTGCGTGAAGTATTCGTGTTCGTAGCCAAGCTTGGCGAACCGCCTCAGCTGCGTGGCCCCGTCCCTGCGGATGGTCGAGCCGGGAGCGACGACCCGTTGTCCGAATTTCACCAGCGCGAGTCTTCTGTCGGCGGGCCCGGGCTCGAGGCGAATGCGTCCGATTCTGTTGTGGTCCAGGTGCTCGGCGGCGACCAGGACGGAGATCTTGTCAGGACCGAGGCCGGGTTTCCCGCTGGCAACGCCGCCGATGAAGCTCTCGTCCACCTCTACCGTCCCCGAGAGCACCTCCCTGTCGGGCCGGACCATGGCCCGGCGGAGCTTGTGCATCCAGGCCCACGCCGTTTCATAGGAGCTCAGCCCCAGAACACGCTGCAGACCGAGGGCAGAGACACCGTTCTTCTGCGAGGTGACAAACCAGACGGCGGCAAACCAGGTGCGCATCGGAGTGCGAGTGCGGTCAAAAATGGTCCCGGCTGTCACCGATGTCCGTCGTGAGCATCCCCGGCACATCCATAGCCCGGCACCCGTACGCCAGTACTCGCCGGCGCCGCATTTAGGGCAGAGGAACCCATCTGGCCAGCGCAGCTTTGCCAGGTACTCCAGACACGCATCGTCGGTACTGAACCAGTCCTGAAACTGTCCAAATGTATTGGGATAGTCCACGCCTGCGCACGGCATCTGCGGCGGTAAATCGGTCATACGCCAGTCTACTTCAGCTAAGCAGATACCCAATAAATATGTACTAATTTCGAGGAAATGTAGGTGCTTGTGGAGGACAATTGTGTCACTTGAACAGCACTGCTGCTGTAAGACAATCCAATAGCTAGAACGGCTGTTCTTCACTTGGATATCGATTGCAGCCCCGCTCGCCAGCGGCCGACCGGTACGCGGCGTAGCTGAAGCAAATTCCGCACGATCGTCGATTTTTCCTGATCCCTGCCCAATTCGTAAGTATGCTTTCCAAGAGACGACGTCGTCGCGACCGCAACGGCGTCTGGCCTGAGTCAGGGGAAGCAATGAGAACCATCCGCGCTTTGGAATCCGTCGGCCTCCTTGAGAACGCCACGTGGCTTGACCCTGTCGCCAACAAGCTCCGGAGCGTCGTCAAATCGGTGATCCGCCCGCAGCCGTTGCGCGATGTCCTGCACGGAGTGCCGGTGGGGCACCCGCTGCACCCGCTGCTGATCCTGGTTCCGGTGGGAACGTGGGTCTCTGCAGCCGTGCTCGATGTGTTTCCCCGAACGGACGGTGCAGCGAAGATCCTCATCGGAACGGGTATCGCCGGGGCTATTCCGTCTGCCCTCACTGGCTACACGGACTGGTCCGAGACCCACGAGCAGCAGTTGCGGGTAGGTGTGGTCCACTCAACGGCGAACCTGGTTGGCGTCGTCCTTTACTCACTGTCGCTGATAGAGCGGCTGGCCGGACGCACTGGCTCCGGAAAGGCGCTGTCCTTTGCCGGACTGGCCGTCGTCTCCGCTGGTGGGTTTCTGGGTGGGCACCTGGCGTACCGCCAGGCCGTCGGTGCGAACCACGCCGAGGATGTGCCGCACAGGATCACACCGGGCTGGCAGGGAATCGGCGACCTCGGGGACATGCCGGAGGGCAGGTTGTTCCGCCGGACGCTGGGCGACATTCCACTGGTGGTGTTCCGCCGCGGCGTGGAGGTGTCGGTGCTCTCCGATGTCTGCAGCCACCTTTCCGGTCCGCTGCATGAGGGTGAGCTGACGGCCGACGACGACGATCCGTGCGTCGTGTGCCCCTGGCACCAGAGCACGTTCTCCCTGCGCACGGGCGAGGTGGTGCATGGACCGGCCACGTCACCGCAGTCGAGTTTCCTGTCGCGCGTGGTCGATGGTGCCGTCGAGGTCTGCCTCCCCAACGCTGGTTGACGGGGCCAACGCTGGTTGACGGGGCCAACGCCGGCTGACGGGACCAACGCTCGCTGACGGGGCTCGCTCAGTCGGCGACGCCTATGGCCAACACGTTCCCGTCGACGTCGAGGGCCTGGACCGCCACATAGGGTGCATCATCGGGAATAGGGATCTCCGTCTCGAACGAGTCCTTGTCGACGACCAAACCCTCGGTTGCAGTCTGCTCGTCGGCCCCACTGAGTAGCCGCCACTGCGCCACCTCCGTGGCTCCGTTCCAGGAAACGTAGGCGGTGCGGGCGTCGTCGTTGTTTTGAACCACCACATCCGGTGGGGCTGACGGCTGGCCCTGCCAGGCGGACTTGTAGGCACGGTAGCTGCCGTGCGTGCCTCTTTCGGCCAGGGAGTGCCGGGCCGAGGACACGCCTGCGCGACACGCGGGTCAGCACATGACGCTGACCCGGGCGACGCGCTTGCCGTGGGGCAGGGAGTCCACGGACTACGCGGTCAGGAACCGCTAGGAGTGTGCCTTCCGCGGTCCGGGCGTTTGCGGAGGGTGCGGGGTCAGGAGCTGGCGGCGCTTCGGTTGATGTCGCCGTTGACGCCCTTGGGGAAGAACCCGCCTTCTTTTGCTGCCTTGGAGGTGAGGTAGGCGATGTTCAGGACCTGTCCGGGGCTGCGGCTGAAGGCAATGCCGTTGGCGTCGGTCGGGACGAGGTTGGCGGTGGCTTTGGTGCCGATGCCCTGGTCGAGGTCCGTGGATCCGTCTAGGCTGTCGCGGGCATCGGAGATCGCCTGGGCGGGCATTTGGAGGTCGAGGGCATAGAGCGTGGTGCGGATGATGCCGGCGTGGTAGGCCTCGACGGCGAGGATCCCGGCCGCGGCTTCGAGGTAGGTTTTGTTATCGATCAGCGGGGCTGCTCCTTTGTATGCCGTGACGCCGACGTCTTCGAAGATGAACGCGCCGAGAAGGAAGCTGGTCTCGTCGGCGAAGGGGTTGAACTTCTGGCCTGCTTTGATCAGGCCCGCGGCCATTGCGGCGGCGGTGAAGCTGGCTTCCAGGTCAATTTGCGGTCGGGAAACAGCGGCTTTTCCGAGCGCGGTGCGTAGGAATTTGACGTGGGATTCCTCGTCCGCGGCAATTTCCTTGGCGTATTTTTCGATCAGGCTGCCTGCCTTGAACGGGACCTTCGCTCCGCCGGTGACGCCGCCTTTGCGGCCCTTGCCGTCCGTGAGCCCGTCACTCAGGCCGCGGCCGGTGACCGCACGCAGGTAGAACTCCGCTTCAAGGTATTCCAGGTTGAGGGCAAAATTAAGAATGGCCCCATCGCTGGGCCCCTTACCGGAGTTGTCTGAGTCTTCTGAGTCCTTGGACGCGTAGGCCGGTGAGCTGGCGATCAGGGCCGCGGCGCCGCCGATCCCTGCGATACCGGCGGCCCGGAACAGGATGCGCCGGTCCACGGGGTCTTCCGCGCTGCGGCTCATGGCGTCGGTGATGAATTTCTGGTCGAACATGGGTTTGCTCCTGTCATGAATGCGTTGTGAGACCATGACAATCCGCAGGCTACTCCGCCAAGAGACCGGCCGGTAGCCCCCGAGGAAACTCACGTATAGTGCTCGCGAAACGGGGTGCGTGCCTCATGTGGGAAATGCTTGCGTATTCATGGCGGCTTTCGGGCTCTGCCGGGCTGAATCCGGAGGATTCGAAGGCCCGTATTTTGAACCGAAAACGAGCGCGCGGCAGACAATCGATCGAGTCGTGCTGGCCGTAAGGGGACCCACGCCTGGTGGAAGCACCGCCTTTGCCCCTCGGTGGGGATCTCGCGACGTCGGACGCCGTTCCGGAAAGCATTCGACGTCTTGGCTTGATCCGGGACCATTGTCCACATAACCGAGAGGCTAGCGCTGGCAGTGGTGTCTTCCAAGTCTCAGCGAATGAGGCGCTGACTAAGTGGGATGGCGCCGGCGGACCAGATGATCACGGACAACAACTGAGCCACGTCCTCGTCTGGGCTAACAAACTCTGACGATAGCGCACCTGCTGGGATGAAGAGTCCGCGCGTCAAAAACGACCCATATCTATAGTCCCTCGCGTCGAACCGTATATTTGCGGGGCGATGTGGAAAGTGTCCACGGCGCATTTCAAACGGCACTGGTCCCCGAAGGATAGGGATGGGAATCGTGATGCACTCGAGATGCTTCCTGGTTGGTGAATAGCTGCAGCCCGAGTGTCAATTTCCGAAGTTTGCGCTGGCAACTGCGGCCTGCTCTGCCGGCAAACCGTTCCGTTGTGGCGGGAAGTGTCTAGTGGCCGCCGACTCCACTATTACCGGGCATTCATGACGCGACGGTCGAACAACATCCTGATCACTTGAGATTGTCGGATCCAGAGGAGTAGGTGGAGGTGAGGAACGCACCGGTTTGGAGGAACTGGCGGGCCGAAATACCTAAAACCACGGCCATGCCCAGCAACAGCACGATCATGATGACGTCTATGACGGAATGGACGCCTCGAGACAGGGATTGCCCGGCGAAGTAAACCAAGAGACCGGGTGACCACAGCAATTGCTTGGCCAGACCCTCCCGGAGTTGAACTGCCGCACCCCTGAGGACCGATAGATGGTTGACGTCGATCGGCTCCTTGCCTAAAACCTGTCGTCGGACATGCTTCACTTCCTCTGGGGTCAGGCCCACCGTGACTCCGATTCCGCCGGGCCGGGCCATGGGGGACACTTTCTTGCTCCCATAGACCTGGCCAACAATAAAAACACCTAGCCCGCCCAGAAGCGAGCCGAAATACAACCCGGACTGGAGGAAACCCTCGGCGACCTCCGGCCAGAGGGAGGCCAGTGCGAATCCGACGACTAGCGCAGCTAAGACGGTCAACGGGAAATACACCAAAAAGAACCGGCGGACAGCGCCGCCTATCCCAAGGTCAGTCAGGCCCTCCGCCCGCGACGCTGCTTTAGTCCAGCGTGGCTCCGCCCCCGCATCCGCTTCTCGCATTTCGAGTCCTCCGCTCACTTTGCCTCTGATGCAAAAAATACACGTCCGGCAATTGCAGGTATAGCGGTCCTCATGGGGTTCCCTTAGCCTTGATCCACCGACGGGTTGATGGAGCATCCCGGGATGAAGTTTGGCTGGGTTGATCGGGTTTGGGCGTGCCTGAGGCTCCGGCCCCGCTGCCGGTGATGTTCCACGATGGGTCCTTGATCGTTGTGGTCAGGTGCTGCCGGGTCAGGTCTTCGCCGGCCGGGGAAGTACGCGGGTGAACAGGGCCGTCCAGGCTGTCTCCCAGGGCCAGTCCGCGGGGAGGTGAAGGCGAAGCTTCCGTGCGGAGGATGCGATTCTGGCCGGGACGCTGATCAGTTTGCGCCGGATCGTTCCGGTCCGGGCTTTCGCCAGCCCGTTTCCTGCCGCTGTTGCGGCGGCGCGGGTGAGGTTGAACGCCATGGCGGCCAGGACCAGCCAGGCCGCATTGGCCGTGAAAACACCAGAGGGTAAATGCGCCAGGGCGCTGTCTTTCAGGTCCGCGTTGACCTGCTCGATGATGGCATGCCCGCGGTGGGTTTTGTCGGCGGCGACGGTGTCCAGGGTGCCTGTGGTGAAGAACGCATGGAACCGGTAGGTGTCAAAGATGGTCGGCTGTCCTGCGCCGGCGTGCGGATTCAGGTCCGGGATTCTTCGGACGACCAGGCGTCCGGTGACGGGTTCGCCCTGTTTCCGGGAACTGAACGCGGTGTATCCGGTTTCGGCGACTTCGGCGGAGGAGATCCACCGGTCCGCGGCTTCGTCGAAGACCGCGTCCGTGTACTGGATGGGCTTCCACGCGTCCTGGGCGATTCCCGCAATCGTCCGCCTGATGGCCGGGTCCATGCGGGCCGTGATGGAAACATCGGCACCGGCTTTGGCAGCGGCATTGACGGTGGCATACCCGTAGAACGCCGAATCGGCGCGGACCAGCACCTTGCCCGTTGCCGTGTCGCCGGGCAGCCGTTTCACCGTGGCCAGGGCGTCGGCGACCAGCCGCGCTGCCCCGCGGGGCGAACCCGCGGCGCCCTTCCGTAGCCGTTGGGCGAGAATGACCGGCGCCGTGTCCTTCGTGCTGACGGTGGCCAGCAGTGCGTTCAGGCCCCGGACCCCGGAGTAGCCGTAGCCCGAGCCCTGCTTCTGGTAGCCGTGGACTTCGATGATCGTGTCGTCCACGTCCACGAAGGTATATCCGCCCGTGCCGGCCTGGAGCAGCGGGGTCCGCTCCGCCAGGTTCACCAGGAACCGGGAGGCGACCGCGTCGAGCTGGCGGACGTGCCCGAAGGTGAAGGAGCGCAGGAACGAGCCCAGGGTCGAGGGCGCATAGCAGGCCTTGAAAAGCCTGCCCATGCCGCCGTGGCGCAGTATGGCCATGTCATCGATGGAATCGGCTCCCGCGACCATCCCGGCCATCAGAGAAGTCACTTTCAGCCCGGCGTTGGCGCCCTTGTCGGTCGGGACACTGAGCCACGTCTGTGCCAGCCCACCGAGTCCGGCATCGCGGGCCAGCCCCATGACCGGGACCAGCCCACCCGCGGACACGAGATTCGGCTCATCGAAGGAAGCTGACAGGGACAAACCAGTATGAGAAAGTTGCATCTACGAGATGCCTCTCTTTTCGGTCAAAAGGTGTTCTAGACAAACCCCATTTTCCTTGAAAAGGCGAATTCAAGGGGTCGATGCAACACCCGAGATCAGCTGGCTATCAGTAAATCACGAAGTGACTCGGCCGGGGTTTTCCAGTCGAGTGTTTTGCGGGGTCGGGCGTTGAGTTCCTGGGCGACGTGTTCCAGGTCCTCGGGCCCGTAGGCGTTCAGGTCGGTGCCTTTGGGGAAGTACTGGCGTAACAGCCCGTTGGTGTTTTCGTTGGATCCGCGCTGCCAGGGGCTGCCCGGGTCGCAGAAGTAGACCTCCATGTGGGTGGCGATGCTGAAGGCCTTGTGTTTGGCCATTTCGACGCCTTGGTCCCAGGTCAGGGATCCGCGCAGGTGTGCCGGCAGGGTTCCCATGGTCTGGATCAGCCCGTCGCGGACCGATTCGGCGGTGTGATCGACCGGCAGGTGGACCAGCATGACGTAGCGGGTGGTGCGTTCGACTAGCGTCGCAATCGCCGACTGGTTGTAGGTTCCGGTTATCAGATCCCCTTCCCAATGGCCCGGGACTGCGCGGTCCTGGACCTCTGCGGGGCGTTCGGAAATGTTGATCATCGGGTCCCGGAAGCGGCTGGTGCGTTCCTCGGGGTTCTTGTGCTTCTTGCGGCGTGTCCGCCCGGTGCGCAGGGCCTCTTTGACCTCGCGTTTGAGTCCTCCGCGGGCCTGAAAGTAGAGGGCTTGGTAGATCGTTTCGGGGCTCACGCGCATCTGCTCGTCATCGGGGAAGTCCTTGATCAACAGCTTCGAGATCTGTTCGGGGACCAGCGGATGCGCAGTTTGTCCGTCACGTAGTCGCGCAGCTCCCCGGGCTCTGCCAGTTTACTGTCCTTGGGCCGTGCCCGAGCCGTCGTGGCGGCGCGGTGGGCGCCGTAGGGTTGGTAGCCGAGCACGGGGTGGCTGTTGCGGTTGATCTCCCGGCTGATGGTACCCACGGAGCGGCCCAGTGCCCTGCCGATCGCCTGCATTGAGGTCCCTTGGGAGCGCAGGTCCGCGATCCTCTCCCGGTCTGGCAGGGACAGGTAGCGGGTGCTGATGGGCTGTTCCAGGGCCTCCAAAGCCACCGGAGCCGCTGCTGGTGGTGGCAGCGCTGGCAGCAGCTCCGGTGGGGCTTCCGGTGCAGTAGCGGGTGCCGGTGGTTCGGCTGAAGCGGTAGTCACTTCCTGTTTATACGGTACTTCCGGGGCGGTGGAGCCAGCGGCGCGGCCCTTGGCCGCATCACGCTCGTTCTCCCACAGGTAACCGCTTTTTCGGCTTGCACCGGCGGCAGCAGCTGCTTGATTACGGCCGACGCCTGCTTCGCGCAACCGCAGGAATTCGGCGCGTTTACGCACTCCTGGGTGGATGGACCCGATTCCGGCGTGACGGGCCCAGCTAACGCACTGCGATCTCGTGAGACCGAGCTCCCGGGCGGCCACGCTGACGCTGCCCACCCGAGCGAGGACGGCGAAGAACTCCTCCTTCTGCTCTTGGGTGGCAGACTGCTTGGCCGCCGGACTTGCGCGGGGCTTGCGGGTGACGGCGCCAGCCTTGTACGCCCAATGGAAGCAGGTTTGGACGTTGATGCCCACCGCCTTGGCCGCGAGACTCACGCTCCCCAACCGTATCAGGTGCCTGTTGACGACTCCGACAAGCTGAAGACGCTTACACTCGACGGTAGGATTGAGCTGTCAGATTTGGAGGATGGCGTTCAACGAACACATGTTTCAGCCACCATGGGAGCAGGAAAGATGACCAATGACGAGTGAGTTCCTGACCAGGCCCGGCGCCGTAGATGGTGGCGTGGTGGCTGTTGATGCGCTTGGTGCCGGTGTGGCCGCTCACTACGGCAATCCGCTCTCCGAGCAGCGCGCACTGGCCGCAGGAAACGCGATCGTCGACCTCTCCCACCGGTCGGTGCTCACCATTTCCGGCCCCGATCGGCTCAGCTGGATCGACTCGCTCACCAGCCAGAGTGTCGCCGGTCTGGCGCCAGGGGAGTCCAGCGAGACGTTGGTGCTCGATGTGACCGGTCGGCTCAAATATGCGGTTCGTCTGATCGATGACGGTGTCGAACTGTGGCTGCTGCTCGAAAGAGAGGAAGCGGGTGGGCTGCTTGCGTGGCTCAGCAGCATGAGGTTCATGTTGCGGGTGGAACTCGCGGATCGAACCGCCGAATTCGCGACGGTCGGCACCCTCGGCCAGCCTGCGCTCCCGGTAGCTGCCCCTCACGGCGTCCCACTCGCCTGGCGCGACCCGTGGATGAGCGTGACCCAGGGTGGTCACCAGTACGCGGCAGCGGAAAGGCACCCGGCGGCGGGCTGGACCTACAGCGAGCTGCTGCTGCCCCGCACCGAACTCGCCGGGCTTGCCGCATCCGCTATTCCCGTCGCCGGACTGCTCGCTCTCGAAGCGCTGCGCATCGCAGCCTGGCGCCCGTGCTTCTCCACCGAGGTCGATGAGAAATCGATCCCGCACGAACTCGATTGGCTGCGCACGGCCGTGCACCTCAGCAAGGGCTGCTACCGCGGCCAGGAGACGGTGGCGAAGGTTCACAACCTCGGCCATCCGCCGCGCAGGCTCCTCATGCTTCACCTCGACGGTCCGGATGCCGTGTTGCCCTCGCGCGGGGACGACGTCGTTCTCGGGGAGAAGACTGTTGGCCAGGTGACCTCGGTTGCCCGCCACCACGAACTGGGACCGGTGGTACTCGCGGTTATCAAACGCGGCACCGATCCAACCGCCGGACTCCTCGTGTGCACCGGCAGCCTCGAGGTGCCGGCCACGCAGGAAGTGATCGTACCCCCGGACGCTGGCGCCTCAGCCACTGTTCCGCGCATGCCGCGGCTGGGCTCGGTGCGGGGGTAGTTCAGTTCATATGACGTCGACTCGAACAGGGCGGGAGGGCCCGAAAACCCTGACGGCACGGCTCAGTCCCGATCGCCGGTCCCACCGGCTCTCCGCTCGCGCAGCCAGGGGATGAGACCACCGGCGAGGAGCATCTCGACCTGGCGTGTCGAGAGGCGATGCCGCGCTGCATAGTCCTCATCGCGGGTCCTATTGTGCACGGTGATCCCGGTTCCGGCGGCGAGGGCTTCGCGGATGCCTTCCAGCACCAGTACATCGCCCCGCTGGACACGGTCGTGATCGGCCGCATCCGCGAACTCGATGGCGAGCACACCGAAATTTGTGAGGTTCTGCCAGTGGATGCGTGCGAATGAGATGGCCAGCACCGCGCGCAATCCGAGGAAGCGCGGGGTGATCGCGGCGTGTTCCCGCGAGGAACCCTGCCCGTAGTTGGCGCCGGCGACCACAATGTGGCCGGACGTGTCGCGGGTTTCGGCGGCGCGGGCGGGGTAGGTTTCGTCGATCTGGTCGAAGGTGAATTCGGCAAGTTTCGGGATGTTGCTGCGGTAGGGCAGAACCCGCGCGCCGGCCGGCAGAATCTCATCCGTCGAAACATCGTCGCCCACGACCAGGATGACCGGTGCCTCGATGCGATCGGCGAGGGGCTCGAAGTCCGGCAACGAGGAGATGTTTTCGCCCTTAACCAGCGCCACTTGGGAGGCCTCCTTGTGAGGCAACGGCTCCTCGAGCATGGCCAGGTTCACACTCGACATCGCAGGCAGCTGGAGTGCTGGATACTCCAGATCGAACAGCTTTTCCAGGTCCCGTGGGTCGGTGATCGTCCCGGTGAGCACCGCCGCCGCCGCCGTCTCCGGCGAGCACAGGTAGACCGAGTCGTCCTTGGTTCCTGAGCGGCCTGGAAAGTTGCGCGGCATCGTGCGCAGGCTGTTGCGCCCGTTCGCCGGGGCCTGGCCCATGCCGATGCAGCCCATGCAACCGGACTGGTGCAGCCGTGCACCGGCGCTGATCAAATCCAAGGTGGCACCCATTTTGGTCAGATCCTGCAGAATCTGCCGGGAGCTCGGGTTGACGTCGAAGGACACGCCCGGGTGTGACTGGCGTCCCTTCACTATTGCGGCGACGATCGCGAAGTCGCGCAGCCCGGGATTCGCGGATGACCCGATCACGACCTGCTCAACGGGCCGGCCGGCGACCTCCCGCACCGGCACGACGTTGCCCGGCGAACTGGGCAGCGCTATGAGCGGCACGATGGTGGAAAGATCAATCTCCTCGGCCACGTCGTATCCGGCATCCGGATCAGCGAGCAGTTCGGTGAAGTCGCCCTCACGCTGCTCTGAGCGCAGGAACGCGCGCACCTGTTCGTCCGCCGGGAATACCGTGGTTGTCGCCCCCAATTCGGCGCCCATATTGGCGATCACATGCCGGTCCATCGCGGTGAGGGTCGAAAGGCCCGGACCGTAGTACTCAACGATCCGATTGATGCCGCCCTTGACGCCGTGACGGCGCAGCATCTCGAGAACGACATCCTTAGCGCTCGTCCACGGCGGCAACTGGCCGGTGAGCCGCACCCCCCAGATCTCAGGCATCCTGATGTACAGCGGTTCGCCGGCGATCGCGAGAGCCACCTCGATACCCCCAACGCCGATGGCCAGCATCCCGAGGGAGCCCGCAGCCGGGGTGTGGCTGTCCGAGCCGACCATCGTCTTGCCCGGGATGCCGAACCGCTGCATGTGCGTCGGGTGCGAAACCCCGTTTCCGGCCTTCGAGAACCACAGGCCGAACCGTTGACATGCCGAGCGTAGGAAGTCGTGGTCCTCCGCGTTCTTGCTGTCGGTTTGCAACAGGTTATGGTCGACGTACTGAACGGACACTTCCGTGCGCGCACGATCGAGTCCCAGCGCCTCCAACTCAAGCATGACGAGAGTTCCTGTTGCATCCTGTGTGAGGGTCTGATCGATTCGCAAGCCGATTTCGGTCCCCGGTGTCATCGCCCCGCTTAGCAGGTGAGAGGCGATGAGCTTCTGAGCGACGTTATATGCCACGGTGAGCCTCCTTGCTCGAATGCCGCCGGGAGAGTCTCGAACCGCGGCCATCCGGCGAAGAGTTCCGCAGTAACCACCAACCTAGGCCACCATCTTGAGAACGGCCACCCCAACTTCGAGCTCAGGGGTGTTTCCCGGCGTTCGGGCGGGAATCAACAAACACGCCATGACCGGCAGCCCCCTCCAGAAGCCCCCGCCCGGATCAAGGACGAGTTCCTCGCGCTCGAACAGCGTGATCGCCTTCCTGCTCCTGCTCGGGTTCTCCAACGAACTGCCGGAGTTGCCCGAGCACTATGAGAACCAGCGGGACCTGTTCGAGCGGGTAGAGGAATGCCAGGCCGCCGTGTTCATCTTCGTCGAGGTGGACGACGACAACGTCGTGTACTTCGATGCGACGGCATCCAGGCAAGCACCCAGCACACGAGGCTTCGCCCCCATCCTTGCCCAGGGTGTGGACGGGCCGAGTGTCGAGCAGGTACTGACCGTGCCGGACGATTATCCGCAGGATCTCTGACTCACCGAAGCGGTGGGGGTCTGCTGCGAATCCGCGGGATGACCCAATGCTGGGGCACACCAAACGCCAGCTACGAGAACGTCCGGGCCATCACCGATGCTGGCGTTAGAATCCACCATGGCGTCGCCGTCAATGATCCCGCACTCACCAAGAAGGACGGGGCAGACCCTCGCCGGGGCGGATGGTCCGCCCGTCCTGAGTGACCGGTTCTAGTGGAACGAGTCTCCGCAAGCGCAGCTTCCGCCGGCGTTCGGGTTGTCGATCGTGAAACCCTGCTTCTGGATGGTGTCTTCGAAGTCGATTGTGGTGCCATCCAGGTAGGGAACACTCATTTTATCGACCACCACCTCAACACCGCCGAAGTCAACCGTTGCGTCTCCGTCGAGGAGCCGTTCATCGAAATAGAGTTGGTATGAGAGTCCGGAGCATCCGCCAGGCTGCACGGCGACGCGCAGGCGCAGGTCCTCCCGCGCCTCCTGCTCGCACAGGCTGCGGACTTTCGCCGCGGCCTTCTCGCTCAGGCCAATACCGTGAGCCGGCGCCACCGTGATATCAGAGGCGGTGTCAATCAGTGCCGAGTCAGTCATAACCACTCCTTGCGTGTCGGTAGGTCTCAGACCAGTGTAAGCATGCCCGGCGGGAAAATGATGCCGGATGCCGCCATTCCCAGCCACGGATACCTTCCCCGCAGGCATGAACTCGTCGAGGAGCGGCACGCACCGTGCCGCCTTCCGCAAGGAGCCCAGGACTATTTCATACCAACATCTGCAGGATGCCGCCGACATTTCCAACCAGCTTCTGATCGGGCATTCTTCGAGTTGAAAACGCGCGGGCGACGGAACAGGAACCACCACAAGCACCTACGACTTACTCGGCCGCCTCACCGACCGAACCGACGACAGCCGCCAATCCATCGCCAACACCCACGACCTCACGGGGCACCACCACACTGGCCTGCCCCATCGGACAGACTGTCACCCGCGCCTACGACACGGCCAGGCGGCTCACCACCGTCTGCCGACAACTGGCCCCACCTGACAAAACACCAGGACTTCGCGCTGTATGACCAGTGTCATGTCCGTAGGAGACGAGACTAAGGCGACCCTGAATAGATAGCCGGTCCGAATTAGGTCACACTCATGTTGTGTTAATAGCTGATCACCGCCTATCCGACGGTGCGGACGGGCCCAACCCCGGACCGCACGGTCTTGAGGCCCGCACCCGGGACCGGGTCCGGCAGACGATCGCCGAGGGCGGCCCGCTGACCGCCGCCGCCCTCGCCTCGCGCCTGGGGCTGACGCCCGCCGCGGTCCGCCGTCACCTCGACCTGCTCGCCGGACAAGGCGCCATCGAGGAACGCGAGCCCGCCACCGCCACTGCTGGCGGGTCCGGGCGCGGTCGTGGCCGGCCCGCCCGCGCATACATTCTCTCCGAGGCCGGTCACGCCGGGATGGACAGTGACTACGCCGACGTGGCCACCTCGGCGCTGCGCTTTCTTGCAGAACACGCGGGTGTGGATGCCGTCGGCGAGTTCGCCCGCGAACGCAGCGCAGAGCTCGAAGCGCGGTATGCCGCACAGCTCGCCACGGCGGGCGAGGACGTCACTGCCCGCGCGCAGGCGCTGGCGGCGGCACTGAGCGCCGACGGTTTCGCCGCTTCCATCCGACCCGTCGGAGCGGGCACGCCCCTGGCCGGTGTGCAGCTGCGCCAAGGGCATTGTCCGGTTCAGCACGTCGCAGCCCAGTTCCCGGCGTTCTGTGACGCCGAGAGCGACGCGTTCTCGCGACTGCTCGGGGTTTACGTCCAACGTCGGGCCACGCTTGCCCATGGTGGGCACGCCTGCACGACGTTCATCCCCATGGGTGCCGTTCCCATAAAGGCACTCTCAGGAACGACCACCTCTGATGAAAGGTCCTTTCCATGAGCACCATGGAAGAGCTCAACCCGGGCCCGAAGGGGACCATCATGTCCGATATCGCCTTGGGCAGGGCATTCACCACGCAGGAGTCGGCCGCCATCCGTGGCGACTTCCGGATCCTGTCGCGCTCCGTGCGTGGCGGGAAACCGTTGGTTTATCTCGATTCCGGGGCGACATCGCACAAACCGCGTCAGGTGCTCGATGCCGAGCGCGCGTTCTACGAGCAGCACAACTCCGCGGTTCACCGCGGTGCCCACCAGCTGGCCGAGGAAGCCACCGACGCCTTTGAGTCCGCGCGGGAGACGATTGCCCGTTTCATCGGCGCGCAGACCCAGGAGGTGGTGTTCACCAAGAACGCCACCGAAGCCCTGAACCTCGTGGCTTATGCCTTCAGCAATGCGGCCGCGGCCGGGGCCATGGACGGCGTCGACGCGGATGTTGCGGCGCGGTTCGCGCTCGGCAAGGGAGACGAGATCGTCATCACCGAGATGGAGCATCACGCCAATCTCGTTCCGTGGCAGGAACTCGCCCGGCGCAGCGGCGCCACCCTGCGCTGGATCGGTGTCACCGACAATGGCCGCCTTGACCTGGGCAACCTGGAAACGATCATCACCGACCGCACCAAGGTGGTCGCATTCACTCATGTGTCCAACGTTCTGGGCACGATCAATCCCGTTGCTGCCATTGTGGATCGGGCCCGGGCGGTCGGCGCGCTGACCGTCCTAGACGCCTGCCAGTCAGTGCCCCACCTGGCCGTTGACGTGGTCAATCTCGGCGTCGACTTCCTGGCTTTCAGCGGTCACAAGATGTTCGGCCCAATGGGAGTCGGCGTCCTGTGGGGCCGCTATGACCTCCTGAAAGCCATGCCGCCGTTCCTCACCGGGGGCTCGATGATCGAGACCGTCAGCATGGAGGGCTCGACCTACGCCGCTCCGCCGCAGCGCTTCGAGGCGGGTGTCCCGGTGGCGGCCCAGGCCGTGGGCCTGGCCGCGGCCTGCGACTACCTCACCAGCCTGGGCATGCCGCGGGTAACGGCCCACGAACACGCCCTCACCGGGGCCCTGCTCGCCGGTCTCGCGAAACGTCCCTGGGTCCGTGTCATCGGACCGGCCGACGGCCAGGACCGTTCCGGCGCGGTCGCCTTCGTGGTCGACGGTGTCCACCCCCATGACGTCGGCCAGATCCTCGACGATGCCGGGGTCGCCGTCCGGGTCGGTCACCATTGCGCCTGGCCGCTGCATCAGCGGATGAACGCGACGGCGACGACGCGGGCCAGCTTCGCGGCATACAACACTGTTGCTGAGGTCCACGCGCTGCTGAGCGCTCTGGACCAGGTACCCGCGGTATTCGGGGTGACGCTCTGATGGGGCCCTGTCAGCAGATCATCCTGGAGGACCCGAAGCGGGGGCAGCATGCGGGCCTGCGTGGTCCGTTCAACGCCCAGGCACAGCGCATCAACCCGGCCGGCGGCGACGAGGTCACCGTGCGGATCCGGCCCCGCGGCGGGTGGCGGTCGGCGAAATTTGGAGTACAGCCTCCAGCCCAGCCGCCTGATCGGGCCGCAGCTCCAAGGAGCGGTCGGTTAATCAACGTCACGCAAGAGACAGCCCCCCACCGACCCGGGGCTCACGCCCGCACGGAAGGCTCGGCGGCCTTCGCCCCCGCCGCGGCCGCCCGGGACGGTCGGGCACCGACCGTACGAGAAGGAGCCACACCGTGACGTACGTTATCGCGCAGCCGTGCGTGGATATCAAGGACAAGGCATGTATCGAAGAATGCCCGGTCGACTGCATCTACGAAGGTGAGCGTTCGCTCTACATTCACCCCGACGAGTGCGTGGACTGCGGTGCCTGCGAACCGGTCTGCCCGGTCGAAGCCATCTACTACGAGGATGACACCCCGGAGGAGTGGGCGGAGTATTACAAGGCGAATGTCGAGTTCTTCGATGAGCTGGGCTCACCCGGCGGGGCCGCCAAGATCGGCAACACGCACAGGGACCACCCGCTCGTGGCCGCCCTGCCCCCGCAGGGGCACTGATCGACACGCTGCCCGACATCGCCCTACATCAACTGACATGGAGACGAAGATGAGTGCACCCACAACCACGACCGGTATCTCTGATGAGGTCCGTGAACTGGCGAACCAGGAATACCAGTACGGCTTCGTCACCGATCTCGAAACGGACGTCGCCCCCAGGGGGCTCAACGAGGACATCATCAGGCTGATCTCGACCAAGAAGAACGAGCCGGATTGGCTCCTCGAATGGCGGCTGAAGGCGTATCGGCACTGGGCAACGCTCACGGCTCCCACCTGGCAGCACGTCTCCTACGGGCCGGTCGACTACCAGGACATCATTTACTACGCCGATCCCAGACCGAAGAAGCAAGTGGCGAGCATGGACGAAGTCGATCCGGAGCTGCGGGAGATGTTCGACAAACTCGGGATCTCTCTTGGCGAGCAGGAGCGTCTCAGCGGCGTGGCGGTCGACGCGATCGTCGATTCGGTGTCGGTTGCGACGACGTTCAAAGAGAAGCTGGCCGAGGTCGGTGTCATCTTCTGCTCCTTCTCCGAGGCTGTCCAGAACCACCCGGACCTGGTGCGCCGTTACCTCGGCTCGGTGGTCCCGTACAAGGACAACTTCTTCGCCTGCCTGAACGCGGCGGTGTTCACCGACGGCTCGTTCTGCTACATCCCCAAGGGCGTGCACTGCCCGATGGAGCTGTCCACCTACTTCCGCATCAACGCCGCGGATACCGGTCAGTTCGAGCGCACCCTGATCATCGCCGAGGAGGGTGCGTATGTGAGCTACCTCGAGGGCTGCACCGCGCCGGTGCGCGACAAGAACCAGATGCACGCCGCGGTGGTCGAACTCGTGGCCCTCGATGACGCTCAGATCAAGTACTCGACCGTGCAGAACTGGTATCCGGGTGACGCGGATGGAAACGGTGGTGTCTACAACTTCGTTACCAAGCGGGGTTTGGCCGCCGGCCGGAACTCGAAGATTTCCTGGACTCAGGTCGAGACCGGCTCGGCGATCACCTGGAAGTATCCGGGCGTCATCCTGAAGGGTGACAACTCGGTCGGAGAGTTCTACTCGGTTGCGCTGACCGCCCGGCATCAGCAGGCGGATACCGGCAGCAAGATGGTGCACATCGGTAAGAACACCAGGAGCACCATCATCTCGAAGGCGATTTCGGCCGGCCACGGCCAGAACACCTACCGGGGGCTGGTAGGGATCCGTCATTCGGCTGCGGGTGCCCGGAACTTCACCCAGTGCGATTCGCTGCTGATCGGCAAGGACTGCGGCGCGCACACCTTCCCCTACGTCGAGGTGAAGAACCCGACCGGGCAGGTTGAACACGAGGCCTCCACCTCCAAGATCGGCGAGGAACAACTCCTGTACTGCCGGCAGCGGGGCATTCCGGAAGAGGAGGCGGTGTCGATGATCGTGAACGGCTTCTGCCGCGAGGTATTCAAGATGCTGCCGATGGAGTTCGCCGTCGAGGCGCAAAAACTGTTAACCGTGAGCCTGGAAGGAAGCGTGGGATGATGCTGAAGATCGAGGAACTGCATGCAAGTATCGAGGACAACGAGATCTTGCGGGGGGTGAATCTTGAGCTGAACGCGGGTGAGGTACACGCGATCATGGGGCCGAACGGGTCGGGTAAGAGCACGCTGGCCAGTGTGCTGATCGGCCGCGAGGGCTATGACGTCTCCGGCAGTGTCCGCTACGAGGGCCAGGACCTGCTCGCCCTCTCGCCCGAGGACCGCGCTGCGGCGGGTGTGTTTCTGGCCTTCCAGCATCCGGTCGAGATCCCGGGCGTCGGGAACATGTACTTCATGCGCACGGCCCTGAACTCCCTGCGCCGCCAGCGCGGGCAAGACGAGCTGGATTCAGTAGACTTTCTAGCGCTGGCCCAAGAGCGGATGAAGCTCGTCGAGATGGACCAGACCTTCATGAGCCGGTCGGTCAACGAGGGATTCTCGGGCGGCGAGAAGAAGCGCAACGAGATCCTGCAGATGGCGATCCTCGAGCCCAAACTTGCGATCCTGGACGAGACCGACTCGGGCCTTGACATCGACGCCCTCCGGGTCGTCGCGAACGGCGTGAACGCCCTGCGCAGTGAGGGCCGCGCCATGCTGGTCATCACCCACCACCAGCGGCTGCTGGACTACATCGTCCCGGACCGCGTCCATGTGATGGCCGCAGGCCGAATCGTGCGCTCCGGGGACAAGGACCTTGCCCTCGAGCTCGAAGAGCACGGCTATACGGGCCTGAGGCAGCAACACAACCCGGGGCGTCCGGCGCTGTCCGGGGCGACCCAGTGACCACGGCGACGGCTGTCGGGGGAGTGCTTTCCAGCCTCGAACCCCGGCGCGAGGGCCGCGATCCCGTCTGGCTCGCCGAGGCGCGGCTGGCCGCCTTCGGGTGGGTGGGTGAGCACGGCTTCCCGACCCGCAAGGACGAGGACTGGAAGTACACCGGGCTGGACCCGATCTTGGCCGTGCCTTTCGAGGCCGCCACCCCGGGGTCGGGCCGCCGGGTATCCGCAGACATGATCAACGCAGCAGCGGTCGATCTCGGCGGGCCCCGGTTGGTCTTCGTCAACGGACACTTCGCTGCCGAGTTCTCGCGGTTGACCGGGCTACCACCCGGAGTCGAGGTGACGAACCTCGCCGCGGTGTTGGCCGCGGGACCCGAGCGCCTCGAACCGTTCTTCTCGCATGCGCCGGGAGAGCATCACGCGTTCGCCGCGTTCAACGACGTCCTCGCCGAGGACGGGGCCTTCGTCCACCTCACACCCGGCACATGCGTGGACGAACCGATCCAGCTCGTGTTCTTCTCTGACACCGGCGAGTTCCCGCTGATGTCCAGCCCGCGGTCGGTGATCCTGGCCGGGCCCGGCAGCCGCGCGACGATCGTCGAGACCTATGCCGGCATCGACGGTGACGTGTATTGCACCAATGCCGTCACCGAGGCCGTTCTCGCCGACGGCGCCCGGATCGAGCACTACAAGGTCCAGGACGAGCCGGTGAGCGCATTCCATCTGGCGCTGCTGGACGTCCGGCAAGGACGCAACAGCCGCTTCTCCTCGCGCTCGGTCATGCTCGGCTCCAGCATCGCCCGCCACGAGGTGCGGGTGCTTCTTGAAGATGTGGGGGCCGAGGTCAGCCTCGATGGCGTCTACCTGCCGCAGGGTGATCAACTACACGACAACACGATCTTCGTGGATCACGCCGCGACCAACTGCACCAGTCACCAGCTGTACAAGGGCGTGCTGGACGGACGCGGGCACGGGGTGTTCAACGGGTACATCATGGTTCGTCCGGGAGCGGACGGAACCGATGCGAACCAGAAGAACAAGAACTTGATTCTCTCCGACCGCGCCGAGGTCGACACCCGACCGCGACTGGAGATCTACACCGACGATGTGAAGTGCACGCACGGTGCCGCGGTCGGCCAACTGGACGAGGACGCGTTGCTCTACCTGCGTGCGCGCGGAATACCGCTGGAGGCAGCCCGCGGTCTGCTCATCTACGCGTTCGTGCACGAGATGGTGGACCGGATCGGGTTGGAGCCGCTCCGGGCGCAGCTGGAGGCGCTGGTAGCCGGCCGATTCGGGAAGGGCGACCGTCCGGTCGAGCCATGAGCGGGGTAGCACAGGGTGCACTCCGGGGCGGGCCAAGGGGTGCTGCGGTGAGTGATGACATCACGAGCCTCTACCAGGAAGTGATCATCGATCATGCCCGCAGGCCACGAAACTTCCGTGAGCTCGAGGGCGCGACCCGGACGGTCGAGGCCGTCAACCCGCTGTGTGGTGACCAGCTGACGCTCTACCTCCAACTCGCCGACGGTACCATCGCCGACACTTCCTTCGAGGGCAACGGATGCGCCATCTCCCAAGCCTCCGCCTCGCTGATGACCATGGCGGTGAAGGGTCTGCGGCAAGAGGCGGCCCTCGCTCTGTTCACGCGCGTCCACACCATGCTCACCACCGAATCCGAGGGCGATGCGCCGCCAGCCGGGGTCGGCAAGCTGGCAGTGCTTTCGGGCGTTTGGGAATACCCGACGCGGGTCAAATGCGCCACCTTGGCCTGGCAGGCGTTGCGCAGCGCCCTCGGAGACGCCAGCCGCCGGGACGGGACGGAGTAAACAACCATGGACTCAGGCCGATACATGACAATCGAACTCGGGCAGGACTGCCAGGCGACGGTGATTCCGGGCGGGCAGCCGATGCTGCTCCAGCGCGGCGAGCACGTCATCGTGACGCAGACCCTGGGCGGCAGCGTCACCGTCCAAACCGAAATGGGGTACCTCGTCCGGATCAGTGCCGAGGACTCCGCCGCGCTCGGACTGGCCGGCCCTGGCGCAGAAGCAACGTTCGAGGACGGGGGGCCGTTCGAACTGGATCAGGTGATCGCGCAGCTCAAGAACGTCTTCGACCCGGAAATCCCCATCAATGTCGTGGATCTGGGGCTGATCTACGTCTGCCAAGCGGAGCCACTCGCCGATGGCACCCACCGGGTCGAGATCAAGATGTCCATGACCGCTCCGGGCTGCGGCATGGGCGACGTGCTCAAAGAAGACGCCCGCGCCGCGGTCCAATCGGTCCCCGGCGTCAGTGACGTCGACATCGAGCTTGTCTGGGACCCACCCTGGGGCCAGGACCGGATGTCGGATGCCGCCCGGCTCCAACTCGGAATGTTCTGACCGGGCCAGGCCCGACCATGACAGGACGACCGCCGGTCCAGCCTTACCTCACGGGCGAGCATGGGTGATGCTGTGATGGACAACGGTGCGCTCGAACCCAGGCCCCACTATTTCCGTGACCTGTCGGATGTCCCGGTTGAGCTGGAACCGCCGACCGGTACGGTCACTGATACCCGGAACCGTCAACTGCGGGACCTGCGTATTTCGGTCACCGATCGGTGCAACTTCCGGTGCGTTTATTGCATGCCGAAGGAGATCTTCGGCAAGGACTTCACGTTCATGGAGCGTGCCGAGCTGCTGACCTTCGAGGAGATGACCCGGCTCGCCAGGATCGCCGTGGCACACGGAGTCGAGAAGATCCGCCTCACCGGCGGCGAACCGCTGCTGCGCAAGGGGCTTGAGGAGCTGGTGGGTATGCTCGCCGCGTTGAAGACGCCGGACGGCCGTGATATCGACATTGCGCTGACCACCAACGGATCGGCGCTGGCAGTCAAGGCACAGTCGCTGAAAGACGCCGGTCTGAAGCGGGTGACCGTCTCGCTGGACTCGTTGGACGACGCGACCTTCAAGGCCATGAACGACGTGAACTTCCCGGTTGCGAAGGTCTTGCACGGCATCGACGTGGCCCATGAGGTCGGCCTCGGCCCGATCAAGATCAACATGGTGATGAAGCGCGGTCAGAATGATCAGGACATAGTATCGATGGCGCGCCACTTCAAGGGTTCGCCATACATTCTGCGTTTCATCGAGTTCATGGATGTCGGGACCAGCAACGGCTGGAAGATGGGAGAGGTGGTGCCATCGGCCGAGGTCATCAGCCGCATCAACGCCGAGCTGCCGCTGGAGGAGATCGCTCCGAACTACAACGGCGAGACCTCCGCCAGATGGCGTTACCGGGATGGGAGCGGCGAGATCGGTGTGATCTCGAGTGTCACCCAGTCGTTCTGCCATTCCTGCACGCGGGTGCGGGTCTCGACGGAAGGCAAGCTGTTCACATGCCTGTTTGCGACGGACGGCCATGACCTGAGTGCCCTCATGCGCAGCGGATGCTCGGACGAACAGCTCTCGACCGTCATGGCACACATTTGGCGTGAGCGCACGGATCGCTATTCGGAGTTGCGCAGTGCGAAGACCAGGGAGCTTCGCGCGACCGGCAAGACGAAGATCGAGATGTCCTACATTGGCGGGTAGGCGCAGCTGAGCCGCTGCAGTTCGTCCGCCGGCACGAGGGGTTTGCGTACCACGATCGAAACGGCGGCGATTGATCCTTGGTACTTGTGGAAGGTCCGCCACATTCCGGTGACCCGCTTGCGGACCTCCGCACCGCGCCGGTCATTCCACCCGATCCTGAACACCGTCCCCACTTCCCGCCCGCCAGCTCCGGCATGGTGCAGGTCAGTTAAGGTTTAATCAATGATTCTTTCGACAGCCCACACCCCATCCACCGTCCGGCAGCTGGTACTGACCGACGCCCAAACCGCAGCCGACCTGCGCGCCTTCGTTGCGCGCGCCCGCTCAGCCGACGACGGCGCGATCCGGCTCCAGTCCGCAGGCACGACCCTTGCGGCCTACGTCTGCCTGTTGCGGCCCCGTCAGCTGGGCGAACAGACGCCTATGGTACTGGGCCTGCGGACCATGAAGCTCGCCGAATCCGCGGATGCGGACGTCACCGTATCCCTGGCCGCAGTGTCTGACCGCCTCGCGCGGATGGGGGACGACGGCATCGAACTGCCGCTGCCGCCTGTCAATGTCACAGAGTCCTGGGCCGGCATCAGCCCGCCGCGCTCCGGGTGGACCCCCGTCACGGAAGTGCCGACCGACCTGCTGATCAGGACGGCGAAAGACGGCGTGCGTGAGGTGGCCGGGATTCTGCCCGTGAACCCGGGCGCACTGATCGTTAACAATGCCCGCGGGGCCGTATGGGGCCGGCCGATTCCGGACTCTGCCAAAGAGATTCCCGCCGGTGCGGCATTCGCAGGTTACGCCGTCGGCTTCTGGGTACCCGGCGAAAGCGCCGCAGTGTACGAGGCCGCACGCTGGCTGCGGATTAGCACCGGCCACGGACACATTCTGGTGCGCCCGCCGGCCGGTCTGATCTAGCCCGGGAGGATGCACGGGTCCAGCGGGCCCGATCACGGGAAATCTGTTACGCGCTGTTGACCATGGAGCGGGCGGCACGGTCCGGATAGTCCCACAGGGTCGCCTCATACCGGGGAGAAAGATCCAGCGAGTCGACAGCGGTCCACATTGCCGTCAGGCTGGGCGGATTCTGTTGCTTCTGGGAATCGTCCATCAATGGCGCATCAAATACCGCGCCCTCCCATGGAGGGATAGCCGCTGCCGAAGAAGGTGTTGGTGAAGCGGAAGAAGATGCTGGCGGCGACTGCGAGCGAGAGCAGCACGGCGAGCCAGAGTTCTTTAACCCGCTCACTTTAGAAGATCATCAGGCAAAGCGATGCGTTTGCGCATATCGACCGGGGTAAACATGTTGGGAAACAAAGCCCGCCCGACTCAAGGCCTTAGCGCTACGTTTCCGCGTAATGGTCCCGACCCCCGCATTCCTTGGTCCCCGGAATAGAGCGGCAGTAAGAGCCGGGGCCCTCCCCCGCAGAGAGGACATCCTGGTTGCGTGACACCCGGCTCCACTGCGTCGTCCATGGCCCTGCTTTAGCGCTCGAATCCTCCGTCCCGCGAGTAACTTGGCGCGGTTCCGGACGATGCTTGCTGCTGCGGGTGAGTGGGTGTCGGGTGGGTGTTTTTGGGGGCTGACGGGAAGCTGGCGGCTTGCAGTCTGCGCAGCCGTGCAATGGCCGGGTCCACGTCCGCCTCCGACGTCGAAGCCCCAGCTTCCGGTGCTGGTTTGGGTGGATCGATGGATGCCTTTAGTTTCTCGTCCAGTTCCGCGCACTTCGCTCGGGCGGTGATGAGTTTGCCTTCGTATTTGAACGGTTTCCCGGCCTGGCTCTCGACGTCGGAGAGCACAGCCTGTTTTTCGGCGATGGTCTGGCGCAGCTGGGCCTCATATTCGGGAAGCCCGGATACTTTGTTCTCCAGCCGGGTTATGATGCCGGCGCTTCCTTCCAGCAGCTCCATGCGGGTGAAGACAAGCGGTGGTGCCGGCACGTCCTTGAGGGTGATGGCGAGGTCCTGGTAGGAGCCGAGCCGGGAATCGTCGGCCGCGTTGCGGACCTGCAGCTCGTGGCCGCCGAGGATGGCCACGGTGCCGTAGTCCTGTTTTTGGCGGTAGTAGTTTCCGTATTCCGGTGTGTGGGTACGGACCCATTCAGAGATGGCGGCCACGGCCTCCGGGCGTTTGGTGTAGCTCATACCCTCGATGCTGGCGGTGAAGGTCTCCCCTGCTGTCGGGGTGATGCGCGGCAGTGCCGCCTCCAATGCGGGCAGCTTGCTTTCGGCTTTGTGGATGCTGGTTTCGGCGGCGGCCTTGGTCCAGGAGAGGGTGCTTTGTCCCTTGTCGTGGGCGCGTTTGAGGCGTTCGAGTTTGGTCCGGGCGCCGTCGGCCTCGATCTTCTCCATCACCAGCGGGTTACCGCTGGTTGCTGCCTTGATCTGGGCAGCGTTGAGGGCCAGGTCTCCGACGTCCTCGATCTCACGGATATCGAGGCGTCCGCGGAGGACTTGCTGGATCATGGTGGCCTTGCGTTGAATCCCGTCCCAGGCGGCGCTGTCGTAACTGCCGACGGTGGCGTACTGGAAGTTGTGGACTTCGGCGTTGGCGTTGCCTTGGCGGATGATGCGTCCGTCGCGCTGGGTCAGGTCAGCGGGCCGCCAGGGGCAGGTGACGTGGTGGATCGCTTTGGCCCGGAGCTGGACGTTCGTGCCGGTTCCCATCATGGCAGTGGAGCCGATCAGCACGGCTACCTCCCCGGTGCGGCATTGGGCGAAGAGCTGGGCTTTCTGCTCGGGCTTGGGTGAGTCCTGGATGAACCGGATCTGGTCCGCCTGGATGCCGCCGGCCACGAGATGGTCCTTGATCTGCTGGTAGGCGATCCAGACAGGTACGCCGTCGGGCCCGGTGTTCTTGGAGGGCGTGCTGAGGTCACAGAAGATGATCTGCAGCGCACCCTTATTCGCCGAGGGGACGCCGGAGCGGAAGCTGGTTTCGTATTCGTTGTCCCGGTTCTCTTCCCAGACCTTCAGAGTCTTAGCGGCAACCTGGTCCAGCTTCGTCCCGGATTCGGGTTCGATGCCGACCATGCGCGCGCAGGTCCAGCGCGGCTTTGCGGCCGTCGTTGTAGACGCTCAGGGCGTTATCCGCACCCTTTTCCGCCCAGCCGGAGAGAGAGTCCAGCCGGTCCGCGAGGCCCTTCATGTACTCGGCCAGTTCTGGCGGCTGCGGGATCAGCAGTTGTCCATGGCGCGGAGGATCTTGCCGTCCAGGTCTGGCGGGTTGATCGCGGCGAGGTTCTCGGCAACGGTCTTGCCCGTGACTGTGAGGCAGTCCCCGTGCAGGAGGCCGGCGTCGAGCAGTGCCTTCATGATGACCGGAACGCCGCCGATCTTGTCGACGTCCGTCATGACGTAGCGGCCGAACGGCTTCAAGTCGCCCAGGTGCGGGATCTTGTCCCCGATGCGGTTGAAGTCCTCGAGCGTCAGCTCCACTTCGGCTTCGCGGGCGATGGCTAGGAGGTGGAGCACGGCGTTGGTGGAACCGCCGAAGGCCATGGTCACGGCGATGGCATTTTCGAACGCCTTCTTGGTCATGATGTTGCGGGCCGTGAGGCCGAGGCGGAGCAGGTTCACCACCGCTTCGCCGGACTTGCGCGCAAACACGTCACGGCGGCGGTCTGCCGAAGGCGGAGCGGCAGAGCCCGGCAGGGACATGCCCAGGGCCTCGCCGATGCAGGCCATGGTGTTGGCGGTGTACATGCCGCCGCAGGCGCCTTCGCCCGGGCAGATGGCCTTTTCGATGCGGTCCAGATCCCCGAGACTCATCTTGCCCGCGGCACAGGCGCCCACGGCCTCGAACACGTCGATCAGGGTGACCTCCTTCTCGGAGCCATCCTCAAGCTTGACCCGGCCGGGCATGATCGAGCCGGCATAGAGGAAGACGCTGGCGAGGTCCAGCCGTGCCGCCGCCATCAGCATGCCGGGCAGGGACTTATCGCAGCCCGCCAGCAGGACGGAACCGTCGATCCGCTCGGCTTGCATCACCGTTTCCACTGAGTCGGCGATCACTTCGCGGGATACGAGGGAGAAGTGCATGCCTTCGTGGCCCATCGAGATGCCGTCGGAGACGGAGATGGTGCCGAACTGCATGGGGAACCCGCCGCCGGCGTGGACGCCTTCCCTGACGCCCTGGGCCAGCCGGTTCAGGGAGAGGTTGCAGGGAGTGATTTCGTTCCAGGAGCTCGCGACGCCGATCTGGGGCTTGACGAAGTCATCGTCCCCCATGCCGACCGCACGGAACATTCCGCGGGCGGACGCCGCGTGGATTCCGTCGGTAACCACCCGGCTGCGGGGCTTGATGTCCACTGGTTGCATATTTTTCCTCCGGTGTTGATTTCAAGCTACGTATCGCTCTGAACGCTATGGGCAACGGGACGCGTCGAGGTTATGGGCAGTGTTAAGGGCTCTTCAAGGTTCCCGGGGAAATAGGTTCGTGTTGTAGCTAGAAGAGGACTCGTGGTCCTGCTGGGATGAGTGTTACTACGCATTCAACCTGAACAGGAACCACGAGCCTTGTTAGCCCAGCGTTTTCATCAGAGCTGGGCTGAAGGGTGTGTTTAAGAGACGAAAAGGTGCTCTGACAAGGGAAAATAGGGGTGTTGAAGCCGTTATTCC
>NZ_JAXCID010000043.1:0-34456 GCF_035985125.1 Arthrobacter sp. CG_A4
CGGATCTCGGCACCGAAGCGGTCCCGCAGCGGCGTGATGATCCGGCCGCGGTTCGTGTAGTCCTCCGGGTTGGCGGACGCGACCACCAGGACGTCGAGCGGGAGCCGCAGCACGTAGCCGCGGATCTGGATGTCGCGTTCCTCCATCACGTTGAGCATGGAGACCTGGATCCGCTCGGCGAGGTCGGGGAGTTCGTTGATGGCGATGATGCCGCGGTTGGAGCGCGGGACCAGTCCGTAGTGGATGGTTTCCGGGTCGCCCAGGCGGCGGCCCTCGGCCACCCGCATCGGGTCGACGTCGCCGATCAGGTCCGCGACGGAGGTATCCGGCGTCGCGAGCTTCTCGACGTACCGCTCCGAGCGGTGCCGCCACCCCACCCGCAGCCGGTCCCCCTCGGTGAGGACACGGGCGCGCGAGTGCTCCGTGATCGGTTCGTAGGGGTGTTCGTTCAGTTCCGAGTCCTCGATCACCGGCGACCACTCGTCCAGCAGCCCGGCCAGGGTGCGGAGGAGCCGGGTCTTGCCCTGCCCGCGTTCGCCGAGCAGGACGACGTCGTGCCCGGCCAGCAGGGCGCGCTCGAGCTGGGGCAGGACGGTGCGGCTGAAACCGAACATCCCGGGCCAATGGGCGCCATCGAGTTCAACTGAGGGCCGGCGGGGCGCTGGGGCAAGGTCCATTGACATCTTCAGCAGAGACTGTCATATTTCCAATACGCGTTATGTGCATCTAGTTGCGTAATGCGCACTAACTAATTCATCTGGTCAGGGGAACCGGCAGCGATGCCGCGCGCCGAGATCCCGGGGATCAGGAAAGGAACGCAGTGGTTCATAAAGTAAAGGCAGTCATTGTCAGGGAAAAGAACGGCCCCGTTTCCGTCGAGACCATACTGGTCCCGGATCCGGGACCGGGCGAGGCATTGGTGGACATCCTGACATGCGGGGTCTGCCATACCGATCTCCACTACAAACAGGGCGGAATCACGGACGGCTTCCCCATCCTGCTTGGCCACGAGGCGACCGGCGTGGTCAGCGCCGTCGGTCCGGACGTCGTTGAGGTCGCGCCAGGGGACAGGGTCATCCTGAACTGGCGCGCCGTCTGCGGCCAGTGCCGGGCGTGCGCCAAGGGGCAACCGCAGTACTGCTTCAACACGCACAACGCGACGCAGAAGATGACGCTCGAGGACGGTACGGAGTTGTCGCCGGCACTCGGCATTGGCGCCTTTGCGGAGAAAACACTGGTCGCCGCCGGCCAGTGCACGAAAGTGGACGACGACGCTGATCCTGCCGCCGTCGGGCTGCTCGGCTGCGGCGTGATGGCGGGCATCGGCGCCGCCATCAACACCGGCGAGGTCCAGCGTGGCGAGTCTGTGGCCGTGATCGGCTGCGGCGGTGTGGGCATCGCCGCAATCGCAGGGGCAAAGCTGGCCGGTGCCACCACGATTATTGCCGTGGATATCGACGCCAACAAGGTGGACATGGCCAGGTCACTGGGCGCCACCCACGGCGTCGATTCGAGCCTGGAAGATCCCGTCGAAGCCATCCGTGCGCTGACGGGAGGCCACGGTGCCGACCTGGTGATCGACGCCGTCGGACGTCCCGAAACCTACAAGCAGGCGTTCTACGCCCGCGACCTCGCCGGCCGCGTGGTGCTCGTGGGGGTACCGTCGCTGGACATGAAGATCGAGCTGCCCCTGCTGGATGTGTTTGGCCGGGGCGGGTCCCTGAAGTCCTCCTGGTACGGGGACTGCCTGCCATCACGGGACTTCCCTATGCTGGTCCAGCAGTACCGGCTTGGCAACCTGGACCTGGCCGCGTTCGTGACCGAGCGGATCACCATGGACCAGGTGGAGGAGGCCTTCGCCAAAATGCACGAAGGCAAGGTCCTTCGTTCGGTCGTTGAAATCGCTGCGCCGGCCGGAACGGCCTAAGCGTCGATAGCCCGAGCGTCGAAAAAAAGAAACAAGTCACCCTCCGACGGTTCTCCGTCGGAGGGTGACTTGTCCTGCCTGCCGCTATCGCCTATTTCAGCCAGGCATCTACCGCCGGCTGATTGGACTCCACCCACTTCTTGGCCGCGGCCTCGGGCGTCATGCCGCCCTGGATGTCCGTGGCAACCGCATTCTGGTTCTCGTTGGTCCACTTGAAGGCCTTGGCCAGCTTGGCTGCCGGCGAGCCGCTGTCGTCGAACTTCTTGGAAATGATCTTGTTGAGCTTGTAGACCGGGTAGTCGCAGGCCACCTTTTCCGGGTTCGCGTCACAGCCCTCGGTCCACGCCGGCAAGTTCACCTTCTTGAGTGAAACTTCGGAAAGGAACCACTGCGGCTCGTAAAAATAGCCCAGGAGCGGCGTCTTGTTCTGCTCCGATGTCCGGAACGACTGGATCAGGGCGGCCTCCGAACCGGAGAACACCACCTTGTAATCCAGGTTGAGGTTCTTCACCAGAGCCTCGTCGTTGGTGACGAACGCGGGATCGCCGTCGAGGACCTGGCCCTTTCCGCCGGATTCGGACGTGGCGAACATCGAGGCGTACTTGTTCAGGTTCGCCCCGTCGGTGATGTCCGGGTATTTTTCCGTCATCCATGGCGCAACGTACCAGCCGATGCGGCCTTCGTTGCCCGTGGGCCCGGCGTCGACAGCGACCTTCTGCTGCGTGATGTACTGCTTGGCCAGATCGTCATGGCCCCAGTTTTCTATCACGACATCCACCTCGCCGGAAGCAAAACCCTGCCAGGAGATCTGCTCGTTCAGGTCCTTCTGGACCACGGTGCAGCCAAGCTTGTTCTTCGCCACGTAGCTGTAGACGGCGGCATTCGCCGTGTAGCCCACCCAGGCGTTGAGAGCCACATTGACAGTTCCGCAGGGCGCCGCACCGGCGGCAGCCGGGGCAGCGGCCGCCTGGTTCACGGAGGCGCCGCCGCAGCCAGCGAGCAGCAGGGCGGCGGCAGCGGCCCCCGCCACCGCCGGGACAGTTCGTTTCAACAGCAGTCCGGCTTTTTTCATCGTTAGATCTCCTTGTTCGGGTGGGCGCACGGCGTTTACAGGCAGAGCGGTCAGGTTGCTGTGGTTTTCGGTGAGGGGATTTTCCGCACCGGAGTGGCTGCGGCAGCCTGGGTCATCCTGTCCAGCAGGATGCCGAGGAAGACGATGGCAAGGCCGGCGGCGAGGCCCTTGCCGAAGAGGGAGCTTTGGACGAAGCCGGCGACGACGTCGTACCCGAGGCCGCCTGCGCCCACGAGCGCACCGACCACCACCATGGCCAGGACATAGATCAGGCCCTGGTTGGCGGCGAGGGCCAGGGTCTGCCTGGCCATCGGAAGCTGGACCTTGGTAATGACCTGCCAGGGGGTGGATCCGCTGGCGACGGCGGCTTCGACAACAGTGGGGGAAATCGCCGAGATCCCGTCGGCCGTGATCTTGATGGCCACGGGGGCGGCGTAGATGATGCCGGCGATGATCGCGGTGAAGCGGGTGGCACCGAAGAGCCCCAGGAAAGGAACCAGGTATACAAAGGCAGGCATGGTCTGGCCCGCATCCAGCAGGGGCCGCATGATCTGGTCCACCCGCTCGGACCGGCCCATGGCGACGCCGAAGACGATGCCCAGGATCATGACCACGGCGGTGGCGACGAGTGTCCCGGCCAGGGTGACCATGGAGTCGCTCCAGAGGCCGAGGTAGATGATCGCGCCCAGGCAGGCCGTGGTCAGGGCTGCGATTTTCCAGCCGCCCAGGGCGTAGGCCGCCATGGCAATGACGGCCAGCAGGATGTAGAAGGGGGTGTCCGTGAGCAGTGACTGGAACGGATTAAGGATCCCGTTGGTGACCGCTTCCCGGAACGACACTGTGAACAGGGACAGGTTGGCCTGCATCCACTCGCTGGCCGAGCCCACCGCCTGGACGATGATCGGGCCGACGTTGAGCTCCGCCGGGAATGCCGCCGCCCACAGCATCGTCCGGGACAACTGCACCATCGCCAGTGCCAGCACCAGGCTGACGCCCAGCAGGACGTACCTTGTCCTTCGGGAAACCTTCCGGTTCCGGGCCGCCCCCGGTTCCGCGCGGCGGCTGGCGGCGGTGGTCACCCGGTCCAGCACGATCGCCAGCAGGACGATGGAGAGCCCCGCATTGACGGCCGTGCCGACGTCCAGCGACTGCAGCGCCCGGACCACCACCTGGCCCAGCCCGGGGGCCGCGATCAGCGCGGCGATGGTGACCATGGACAGAGCCGCCATGGTGCTCTGGTTGATTCCCATGACAATCGTGCGGCGGGCCATGGGCAGCTGCAGGTTGACGAGCCGCTGCAGACCCGTGGTGCCCAGCGAATCGGAGGCCTCGCGGGTGTTCTCCGGGATGCCGCGGATGCCGTGCGCCGTCAGCCGGATCACGGGCGGTGCCGCGTAGATCACCGTGGCGATGACGGCCGACGCCGGGCCGATCAGGAAGATCAGGGCAAGCGGGGCCAGGTACACGAACGTTGGCAGTGTCTGCATGAAGTCCAGCACCGGCGTGATCACCCGGGCGACGCGGCCGTAGACGCCGGCCAGGACACCGAGCGGGATCCCGACAAGAAGGGTCAGCAGCACGGCGGTGAGGACCAGGGCGAACGTAAAGGTGGCCTCGACGAACAATCCCTGGAAGCCGAAGAACATAAAGACGGCGGCCGTCAGCAGGGCGACCCGGGCGTTGCCGATCGCGAACGCGATCCAGCTGAGCAGACCGACGGTTCCGAGCCAGCCGATCTCCGGCAGGCGCAGGCCGGTGGAGCTCGCCGCGAAGGTGGTGATGAACAGGTTGGCCACGGCGTCGACGGCGGCCCGCAGGGGCGTGAAGACGTACAGGAAGACGGGGTTGTCTGCGCGGTTTGCCGCCACCCAGGCGTTGAACTGGTTGAGGGAGCGGTGCAGGTCCGTCAGTTCGGAGGCGGGCAGCGTCAGGGTGGAGGTTCCGTGCAGGATCGCGAATCCCAGGATCCAGACGACGGCGGCGCCTGCCAGCAGGATGGTGCGCAGGCTGGGCCGGCCGCGGGGTTCAGGGACGGCCGGGGCGGGCTGGACCCGGACCCGGTCTCCGACAAGCGTGGACATTAGGCGGCTGCTTCCGTGGGCCGCAGCACCGACAGGATGCTGTCACGGTCAATCTGTCCGGTGATCTTCCCGGCGTCCTCCACCAGCACGGGGCAGGAGGAGTGCATGACCGCGGCGATGGCATCCCGGATGATCATCCGGGAGCTGAGGACCGGCGCGTCGGCCGGCGTTCCGGCCGCCACGGGACCGGTGATCCACTTCAGGGTCAGGACATCAGCGCGGGGAACTTCGGACACAAAGTCCTCGATGTACTTGTCCGCAGGGGATCCCACCAGTTCGTCTCCCGTGCCGCACTGGACCGTCTCGCCGTTCCGCATGATCAGGATGCGGTCACCGAGCTTGAGCGCCTCGGAGAGGTCGTGGGTCACAAACACCATGGTCTTGCCCATTTCCTTGTGCAGCCGGATGACTTCGGCCTGCATATCGCGGCGGATGAGCGGATCCAGTGCGGAGAAGGGTTCATCGAAGAGGATGGTGTCCGGATCGCCGGCCAGGGCCCGACCCAGGCCAACGCGCTGCTGCATTCCTCCGGACAGCTGGTCCGGGTAGTGCTGTTCGTAGCCTTTCAGGCCGACGAGCTCGATGATCTCCCGGGCCCTGGCGTAGCGTTCGTTCTTGGCCGCCCCGCGGATCTGCAGCCCGTAGGAGACGTTGTCCAGCACGGTGCGGTGGGGCAGGAGGCCGAAGTGCTGGAACACCATGGACATCTTCCGGCGGCGCAGTTCGCGCAGCTCCGCGGTGCCGGCCTTCAGGACGTCCTTGCCGTCCACCAGGACCTGCCCGGAAGTGGGTTCGATCAGCCGGGTCAGGCAGCGGATGAGGGTGGATTTGCCGGATCCGGAAAGTCCCATGACCACGAAGACCTCGCCTTTGGCGACGTCGAAGCTCAGGTCCCGGACGGCGGCCACGCAGCCGGTGCGTTCCAGCAGCTCGGCGGAGTTGAGGGCCGAGAGTTCAGGGTTGTCGGGGATCTTGTTATCCCCCGGGCCGAAGACCTTCCATAGCTTGCGCACTGAGATGTCGGGACTGTTCATTGCTGTACTCCTGCCTGTGGAGGCTCGAACCAGTGGCTGGGCTTAGGATTGATGTTTTGCCAGATGTGCTTGGTTTCGCGGTACTCCGCGAGACCTTGGAGCCCCAGTTCGCGGCCGTTTCCGGACTTGCCGAATCCGCCCCACTCCGCCTGGGGAACGTAGGGGTGGTAGTCGTTGATCCACACGGTGCCGTGCCGGAGTGCGCCGGCCACGCGCTGGGCGCGGGAGCCGTCAGTCGTCCAGACGGCGCCGGCCAGCCCGTAGGCGGTGTCGTTGGCCAGCCTGATGGCTTCCTGCTCGGTGCTGAAGGTCTCCACGGTCAGGACCGGGCCGAACGACTCCTCCTGGACGGCGTTCATGGACGTGTGGCAACCGTCCAGGATGGTGGGAGGGTAGTAGCTGCCGAGGGCCAGCGCGCCGGTCTCCGGGAAATAGCCGCCGCACAGCAGCGTGGCTCCTTCCGCAATGCCGGCCTGGACGTGGGCGTGGACCTTGGCGCGGTGCGCGGCCGAGATGAGCGGGCCCGTCTCCGCGCGCTCGTCGAAGGGGCCGCCCAGCCGGATGGCCTGGGCACGCCGGACCAGTTCGGCCACAAACCCGTCGTGGATCGATTCCTCGACGATGAGCCTCGTGCCGGCCGAGCACACCTGCCCCGAATGCAGGAATACCGCGGTGAGTGCGTTGTCCAGTGCCGACTCGCGGTCGGCATCAGCGAAGACGATGTTGGGATTCTTCCCGCCCAGTTCCAGGGCAACCCGCTTCACCGTGTCCGCCGCGGTCTTCATGATGCTGATTCCGGTGGCCAGGCCGCCGGTGAAGGAGACCAGGTCAACGTCCAGGCTTTCGCTCAGGACGGCGCCGACCTCGGGGCCGGTGCCGGTGACGAGGTTGGCGACGCCGGGAGGCAACCCGGCCTCCAGGAGCGTCTCCATCAGCAGGATGGACGTGGAGGGAGTCAGTTCGCTGGGTTTCAGGACAAAGGTATTGCCGGCCAGCAGGGCCGGGGCCACCTTCCATGAGGCCTGCAGGAGGGGGTAGTTCCATGGCGTGATGAGTCCGCAGACCCCTACCGGTGCGTGCACGACGCGGCTGATGGCACCGGGGTTGCCGGTGTCGATCACGCGGCCGGCATCCGTCCCGGCGATGCCGCCGTAGTACCGGAAGCAGGCGGCGATATCGTCGATGTCGTATTCCGCCTCGACGTAGCGCTTGCCGGTGTCGAGGGCTTCGGCCCGGGCATACAGTGCCTTGTCGCGTTCCAGCAGTTCGGCGGTGCGGAGCAGGACCTGGCCGCGGTCCTTCTCGCTGGTTCCGGGCCACGCTCCGCCGTCGAACGCGCGGCGGGCGCTGGCGACTGCTTCCCCGGCGTCGGCGGCCGTGCATTCGGCAACCTCGGCGACCTGTTCGCCGTCCGCAGGGCAGTTGATGAGCCGGGTGTTGCCGGCGGCCGGTTCACGCCACCGGCCGTCCACGAAGAGGCCCCGCACCGGCGCGGCCTCCGTCACGGTCCGGCTGCCGGTTCCGGCCAGCTGAACGCCCTGGACGCCGCTCATGCGCGGCCCGCGCTGGGCGCGGCCTCGGGAGCCGCGGCAGGTGCGTGCCGGTAGAAGTCGGCGTGCTGGGGTGCCAGCGGAGTCCGGTCCAGGATGAGGTCCGCGGCCTTTTCGGCGAGCATCATGACCGGCGCGTAGATGTTGCCGTTGGTCACGTAGGGCATCGCGGAGGCATCCGCGACGCGGAGCCCCGAGGTCCCGTGGACCGTCATGGTGAGCGGGTCCACCACGGCCAGGGGGTCCGAGGCCGGGCCCATCTTGGCGGTGCAGGAGGGGTGGAGCGCCGTTTCGGCGTCCCGGGCCACCCAGTCCAGGATCTCCTCGTCCGTCTGGACGGACGGGCCGGGCGAGAGCTCGCCGCCACTGTAGGGGGCGAGGGCCGGCTGGCCGAGGATGTCGCGGGTGACCCGGATCGCCTCGACCCATTCGCGCCGGTCCTGGTCCGTGGACAGGTAGTTGAACTGCAGGGACGGGTGCTTGGCCGGATCCGTGGAGGTGATCTTCAGGCTGCCCCTGGTGTCGGAGTACATGGGGCCGACGTGGACCTGGTACCCGTGTTTGGCGTCGGCTTTCTGGCCGTCGTAGCGGACAGCCACCGGCAGGAAGTGGAACATCAGGTTGGGGTAGGCGACGTCATCGTTGGAACGGACGAATCCGCCCCCTTCGAAGTGGTTGGTGGCGGCCGGGCCCTTGCGGCCCAGCAGCCACTGGAGTCCGATCAGGGGGTAACGCCAGAGGCTGAGGCTCGGCTGCATGGACACGGGCTGCTTGCAGGAGTGCTGGACGTAGACCTCAAGGTGGTCCTGCAGGTTTTCGCCGACGCCGGGCAGGTCCACGACGGGAGTGATGCCCAACGACGACAGGTGCGCCGAATCACCGACGCCGGAGAGCTGCAGCAACTGGGGCGTGTTGATCGCCCCGCCGCACAGCACCACCTCCTTGGCGGTAACGGTGTGCAGCCGCCCGTTCCGGCGGTAGCTGACCCCGGTTGCCGTCGTGCCGTCGAAATTGACCTTGGCCACCAGCGCCCGGGTTCGCACCGTGAGGTTCCTGCGGCCCTTGTTGGGGCGGAGGTAGGCGCGGGACGCCGAGAGGCGCTGGCCCTTATGGACATTGCGGTCGAACGGGCCGAAGCCCTCCTGCCGGTACCCGTTGACGTCGTCGGTGCGCTTATGCCCGGCTTCCTCGGCGGCCCGGAAGAAGGCCTGGAACAGGGGGTTGCGGGCCGGCCCGCGTTCCAGCACCAGGGGGCCGTCATGGCCGCGCAGTTCATCGTCCGGCGCTGCGGCGAGCGCGGTTTCCATGCTCTTGAAGTAGGGCAGGCAGTGCGCGAAGTCCCAGGTGTCCATGCCGGCGTCGGCTCCCCATCGTTCGTAGTCCAGCGGGTTGCCGCGCTGGAAGATCATCCCGTTGATGGAGCTGGAGCCGCCCAGCACCTTGCCGCGGGCGTGCGCGATCCTGCGCCCGTGCATGCGCGGTTCTGGGTCGGACTGGTACTGCCAGTCGTAGAACCTGTTGCCGCTGGGGAACGTCAGGGCCGCCGGCATCTGGATGAAAAGGTCCCACGGGTAGTCGCTGCGGCCTGCTTCAAGGACCAGCACGGTGTGCGTTCCGTCCGCGCTCAGCCGGTCGGCGAGGACCGATCCGGCGCTTCCGCCGCCGACAATCACGTAGTCGTAGCTCTCGTTCGTCATGGGGTGAATCTCCTTGGGGCGTGGTTTCGGAGTCGTGTTGGGAGGCCTGGACGGGCCGGGGTCAGCCGCGCAGGCGTTCCATGCCCGGGTCCACCAGCGGCTCCGCTGTGATGGTGGCGGCGATCCTGGTGCCGAAGTATTCGATTTCCACGGCATCGCCTTCGGCGGCACCGGCGGGGAGCCAGGCATAGGCGATCGGGCGCTGCACCGTGTAGCCGTAGGCCGCGCTGGTGACGTAGCCGGCGGCTTCGCCCTTGAAATAAACGGGTTCCTTGCCCAGCACCAGGGAGGTGCCGTCGTCGACCGTCAGGCAGCGCAGCTGCTTGGACGCGGGCGTTGCCTGCCGCCGGGCGAGGGCATCGGCGCCCACGAAGGAGTCCTTGTTTTTGGCAATCGAGAAGCCCAGGCCCGCCTGGTACGGCTCGTGCTCGGGCGTCATGTCGGTCCCCCAGAGCCGGTATCCCTTTTCCACGCGGAGGCTGTTGAAGGCGCCGCGGCCAGCGGCGATGATGCCCTGCTCCTGGCCCGCCTCGAAGAGGAGGTCCCAGAGCTTGAGCCCGTGTTCGGCGGTGGTGTAAAGTTCCCAGCCCAGCTCCCCCACATAGGACAGGCGCATGGCCGTCACGGGGATGCCGCCGATCCGCACCTGCTTGGTGCGGAAGTACCGCAGACCGTCGTTGGTGAAATCATCGGTGCTGACCTTGGCGATGACTTCCCGCGCCTGCGGGCCCCAGAGACCGATGCAGCAGGTCGAGCCCGTGATGTCGCGGACCTGCACCCACAGGCTGGCGTCGGCGGCGGTCTGGTTCCGGGCTTCGCGGGTGAAGTAGTCGAAGTCGATGTTGCCGTTGGCGCCGACCTGGAACGTGGTCTCGGTGAGCCGTGCGATCGTGATGTCGCTGCGGATGCCGCCGTCGTCGTTGAGCAGCAGGCAGTAGGTGACGGCGCCGGGCTTTTTGTCGATCTGTCCGGCGCTGAGCCGCTGCAGCAGGGCGAGGGCGCCGGGTCCGCTGACTTCGAGCCGCTTGAGTGCGGTCATGTCGTAAAGTGCGACGGCGGTCCGCGTCTTCCACGCTTCGGCTGCGGATATGGGGGAGCTGAACATGGCCGCCCAGGGGCCGCGTTCCGGCGCCCGCCATTCGGCCGGCATCTCATCGAGCAGGTTCCGGTTGGCCTCGAACCAGTGCGGCCGCTCCCAGCCGCCGGCCTCGAGGAAGAATCCTCCCAGTTCTTTCTGCCGGCAGTTGAACGGGCTGACGCGCAGGTCCCGGGGGGATTCGCGGGGCTGCAGGGGGTGCAGGATGTCATAGATTTCGGCGAAGTTCTGCTGGGAGGTCTCGCTGACGTAGCTCTCGGCGGTCTGGACGGCCTCGAAGCGGGTGACCTCGCATTCGTGGAGGGGGGTACGGGACTGGCCCTCGATCAGCAGTTCGGCGACCGCGCGGGCCACCCCCGCGGAGTGGGTCACCCAGACCGCTTCCGCGACGTAGAACCCGTCAAGTTCCGGCGCCTGCCCGATCAGCGGCCCGCCGTCCGGCGTGAAGGAGAAGATGCCGTTGAAGCCGTCGGCGATCTCCGCAGCGCGCAGGGCCGGCAGCAGCTGGCGGCTGTCCTCCCAGCAGGGCAGGAAATCCTCCGCGGTGAATTCGAGCCGGGACGGCATCCGGTGCTCGGACATCTGCCCGGGAGCCACCTCGGGCAACGTGGCCAGATCCACTGGCATGGGCCGGTGGGCGTAAGAGCCGATGCCGATCCTGTCTCCGTGCTCGCGGAAATAGAGGTCCTTGTCCTGGTGGCGGAGGATGGGCATGCGCGCGCCGTTGGAGGGGTCCAGCGGATTGGTGCCGAGGTTCGTGCCCACGAGTTCCGGCACCGTGGTGGTCTTGACGTACTGGTGGGCGAGCGGCAGCAGCGGTACGTCCATGCCGGCCATCGCGCCGATCTTGGGACCCCAGAAGCCGGCGCAGGACACCACGATGTCCGCCGGAACCACGCCGTCGGCAGTCTGCACACCGGTGACCTTTCCGCCGGACTGCTCGATCCCGGTCACCGGCGTTGATCCGAGGAACGTGACACCGGCCGCCGTGGCCTTGCGGATCAGCAGCTGGACCGCGCGGGCTGCCGAGGCGAGGCCGTCCGAGGGGACGTAAAGCCCGCCGAGCACCATCTCCGGGTTCAGCAGCGGGTAATGCTTGGTGCACTCGTCGGGGTCGATGATGCGGCCTTCGACGCCCCAGGAGCTTGCGTAGCCGAGCTTGCGTTTGAGGTCCTCAAGCCGTTCCGGGGTGGTGGCGATCTCCAGTCCGCCCACCTGGTTGAAGCAGGCGGCACCCTCGTCGCTCAGGGCGAGGAGCTTGTCCACCGTGTAGGCGGCGAACTGCGTCATTGTCCGGGACGGGTTGGTCTGGAACACCAGACCGGGCGCGTGCGACGTGGAGCCGCCGGCGAGGCTGAGCGGCCCCTGCTCCAGCACGGTGACGCTGGTCCAGCCTCGGGTGGCCAGTTCGTCCGCCAGATTCGCACCGACAATGCCGGCACCGATGATAACGACGCGGGGTGTAGCGCTCATACGGGAGCTCCTTTTCTTGACTGCTGCGTGCGTGGAGGGGCCCGCTCGGGGGCCCGCGGTCTGGCTCTAGCGGAAGACGACGGTGCGGCAGCCGTTGAGGAGGACGCGGTGCTGGCAGTGCCATTTCACCGCTCGGGACAGGGCTATCGCTTCGGCGTCGCGCCCGGCCGTGACCAGGGAGTCCGGGTCAACGCCGTGGTCCACCCGGAAGACTTCCTGCTCGATGATGGGGCCTTCGTCGAGGTCGCCGGTGACGTAGTGGGCGGTGGCACCGACCAGCTTGACGCCGCGTTCGTAGGCCTGGTGGTAGGGCTTGGCGCCCTTGAACCCGGGGAGGAAGGAATGGTGGATGTTGATGGCCCGGCCGCTGAGTTCCCCGCAGAGGCCGTCGGACAGAACCTGCATGTACCGCGCCAGGACCACTACGTCCGCCTCGTATTCGTCGACGAGTTCCAGGAGCCGGGACTCCGCCTGGGGTTTGGTGGATGCTGTTACCGGTACGTGGATGAAGGGAAGTCCTGCGGCTTCCGCCATCGGGCGCAGGTCCTCGTGGTTGGAGACGACGGCGGCGATGTCCGCGCCCAGGCTCCCGGCGCGCCACCGGAAAATCAGGTCATTGAGGCAGTGGCCGAACTTGGAGACCATCACCAGGATGCGCTGCGGCCTGTCGTCGTGGAAGGTGTAGGACATGCCGAATTCGCCGGCGATCTCCGCGAAGTCGGCGGACAGGGAATCGGCCGTGCTGTCTGCCTCAGCGCTGCCGGCCGCGCTGGCGCCGGCCAGGGTTCCGGTAAAGGCGGTGCGCAGAAAGAGGGTGTTGCTGACGTGGTCGTCGAACTGCTGGTGTTCGGCGATGTCGAAACCGCGCATCGCCAGGAAGCTGGACACGGCATGGACGATTCCACTGCGCTCGGGACAGGCCACGGTGAGGACGAACGGCGTCGCCTGCTGCCCGGATGCTTCCCGGCGCTGCCCGGCGGGGGCCGCGGAACGGGTCCGTTCCTGCAGCTCGTTGCTCAGTTGTAGGGTCAAAAACTTCACCTCTCGGCTTGTAACGGAGTACTGCCTGACAGTGCCTAGACGTGGCCGTTGATGCTCAGGCCCGGGGGAAGGTTGGGGGCCTCAGCGGACTCCTCGACCATGATCTGGCCGTCCACCACGGAGACCTTGTGGACCCGCACGGGCAGCTTGGCCGGCGGTGAGTCCACTTCACCCGTGCGGAGGTTGAACTTGGAGGCATGAAGGGGGCACTCCACTTCGCAGCCTTCCACCCAGCCGTCCGCGAGCGACGCGTCCTGATGGGTGCAGGTGTCGTCCAGGGCGAACAACTCGCCATCCTCCGTGTGGAAGACGGCGATCGGGGGGGACGTGTCGAGACGGACGGCGTCTCCGGGGGCCAATGCTGCGAGTGGGCAGGCGATGTGCATCTGATAAACCTCTTTCCCGGTTGACGGGCTCAACCCTGTCAGCGGGTTGTGTCATCATCAACGCCGATCACAATACGCAACAGAGTGATCCATGTCACGCACCATTGTCAAGGGCTGCCCGCCGCCGACGGGATTCCCTTGACACCGTCCGTGACATGCGTCACGCTGTTTCGCATACAGATAGTTGTTGCGTAATGCGCAATTTGTGGCACTTAGGTTACAGGAAGGCAGCCATGCAGACACTGGCGATAACGGGGGCATCCCTGGCGGGAATCTCGGCCGCCCGTGCGGCCCGCGCCCAGGGCTTCGCCGGAAGGCTGGTCATCATTGGGGACGAGGCGCATCGGCCCTATGACAGGCCGCCGCTGTCCAAGGATTTCCTGGCGGGAAAAATCACCTCCGGACACCTCTCGCTGGAGAACGCCGATGCGGGTGAGGCCGCAGATCCGCTGCAGGCCGAATGGCTGCTTGGTCGAGCTGCACGCAGCCTTGACGCCGCTGCCCGGACGGTCACTCTCGACGACGGCTCCGTAATAGCGGCCGACGGAATCGTCATCGCCACCGGGGCGTCCGCCCGGACCTTGCCGGAACTTGCCGGGCTGGCAAATGTCTTTACCCTGCGCACCCTGGAGGACGCGCAGGATCTCGCTCCCGAACTGGTGCCGGGAACCCGGCTCGTCATCGTGGGCGCCGGGTTCATCGGGGCCGAGGTGGCTTCCACCGCCCGCGCCCTGGGGGCTGACGTCACGGTTGTAAGCACGGGCACCGTTCCGCTCAGCCGTCCGCTGGGTGCGGAGATGGCGGCCACCTTGGCTGCGTTACATGGATTTAACGGGGTAGAGCTGATTTGTGACGCCACCGTGGAGTCCTATTACAGCGGTGAGGGAGTCGTCAGCGGACTACGACTGGCGGATGGCCGGTACCTGGCAGCCGACGTCGTCCTGGTGGCCATCGGCGCCGTGCCCAACGTTGCCTGGCTTGCCGGCTCCGGAATCCAACTCGGCGACGGCGTCCTGTGCGATCCGATGGGCCGGACCAACATCCCGGGCGTGGTGGCCGTCGGCGACTGCGCCGCCTGGCTGGACGAAGTGACCGGGCGGCACCACCGCGTGGAGCACTGGAGCTGCGCCGCGGAGCGCCCGTCGCACGCCGTGGCCGCGCTGCTGGATCCCGGAGCCGGCCGCCGGCCGCTGAATCTGCCGTATTTCTGGTCCGACCAGTACAACGTCAGGATCCAGTTCGCTGGCCACGCACGTGACACGGATCGGGTGTCCATCGAGGCCGGAGATCCCGCAGCTCACAGCTTCCTTGCCGTCTACTACCGCGGCGGCGATCCGGTGGCCGTCCTTGGCGCCAACCAGCCGCGCCTCTTCAACAAGTGGAAGCGGCAGCTCAACGCTGCACGATCGGCGGGTCCCCAAGCTGCCGCTGGCAACGCCAGCGCCCCTCCAACCAGCGCACCAACAGCCCGCGCCACCCCCGCCAGCGCCGCCCCCACATGCACCGCCCGGCCGGTACCGGCAGTATCCGCCAGTTTCGCCTGAACCCACCGACCATCCAACCCGACGTCAGTCACCGCAGAGGAGTAATGAATGACCACCGAAGTCTTCACGCCCAGCCTTATCCCCACCCTCCCGGGCCAGGCCTACGTCAGCGAAGAGATCTTCCGCGCCGAGCAGGAGCGCATTTTCGAGCAGATGTGGTTCTGCGCAGTCCGGTCCGCGGACCTGGACAAGCCCGGGGCCTGGCGGACGGCGCAGGTGGGCCGCGAAAGTGTGCTGGTCAGCCGCACCCGCAAAGGCGGCATCCGCGCCTTCTACAACGTGTGCCGGCACCGGGGCGTGAAGCTGTGCATGGAGGAGCAGGGCGAAGCTGCACGCTCATTCCAGTGCCCGTACCACGCCTGGACCTACGACCTCGAAGGCAAGCTCATTGCGGCCCCCAACCTGACGAAGATGCCGGATATCGACCGGGACGAGTACGGACTGGTGAAAGTCCACACCCGCGAGTACCTCGGGTATGTCTGGGTCTGCCTGGCCGACGAGCCGCCGTCGTTCGAAGAGGACGTCATGGGTGCCATCGAGGAACGTCTCGGGGACCTGCAGGCGGTGGAGGACTATGACATCGCCAACCTGAGCCTGGGCCGCCGCATCAGGTACGACGTCAAGGCCAACTGGAAGCTCATCATCGAGAACTTCATGGAGTGCTACCACTGCGCCACCATCCACCCCGAACTCACGGAGGTGCTGCCAGAATTCGCCGACGGCCTGGCCGCCCAGTACTTTGTGGGCCACGGCGCCGAATTCGGCGAGGACATCAAGGGTTTCACCATCGACGGTTCCGAGGGGATGGACCGAATTCCCGGCGTGGGCGAGGACCAGGACCGGCGCTATTACGCCGTGACGATCAAGCCCACGGTATTCGTGAACCTGGTTCCGGATCACGTGATCATCCACCGCATGTTCCCCATGGCGGCCGACCACACCATCGTTGAATGCGACTGGCTCTACCTTCCCAGCGTCGTGGAAAGCGGAAAGGACGTCAGCGCCTCGGTGGAGCTCTTCCACCGCGTGAACGATCAGGACTTCGACGCCTGCGAGCGCTGCCAGCCGGCAATGGGCTCCAAGGTCTATGCCAAGGGCGGCGTCCTGGTCCCCAGCGAGCACCACATCGGCGCATTCCACGACTGGGTCCAGGGCAGGGTGGGAGAGATTACGCCCGGCCGCTGAGCCCCGCCGTAGCTGCCGGAGCCCGTCGAAACCCTGGTTTCGGCGGGCTCCGCCTTTGCTACCGCCGGGTGTAGCCCATGTTCTTGCTGATCTGGAGCCCCGCCTGCTGCAGTGCCTCCGGGAGCCCCGGCGTCTGCTCCGGATCAAAGCGGAACGCCGGCCCGGAGATGCTGACGGCGCCGATAACTGCTCCCATATGGTTGTACACCGGCACGGCAATGGCGTTGAGCCCGATCTCGAACTCCTCCCGGATGACACAGTAGCCGTCCCGGGAAATGTCCAGGAGCTGGTGCTCCAGCGCGCTGCGGCTGGTAACGGTGCGCGGGGTCCGGGCAGGCAGCCCCGTCTCCTTCAGGATCCGGTCCCGGTCATCCGCGGAGAGCGCCGCCAGCAGGACCTTGCCGCTGGAGGTGGCATGCAGCGGGGTCAGGCTCCCCACCCAGTCGTAGGTGGCAAGCGTCGATGGCCCCATGGCCTGGTCCACGTTGACTGCGTAGTTGGAGCGCAGCACGGCAAGGTTCACCGTTTCCTTGAATTCCTCGGCGAGGCTTTCCAGGACGGGCCGGCCCTCGCGGACAAGGCTCAACCTCCCCGGAATGGAGCTTGCCAGCCGCAGAATGCCGAAACCCAGCTGGTACTTTCCCCGTTCACTGTTCTGGTGGACCATGTCCCGGCTCACCAGCGAGCCGAGCAGCCGCGACACGGTGGACTTGTGGATGCCCATCTCCTCGGCTATTTCACTTACCCCCGCCCGGCCGTCCCGGGCCAGGATCTCCAGCACGGCAAGTGCGCGGTCCACGGACTGGACGCCGCCATGCTGCCCGCCGTCAGGCTCGGTCTCGGATTCAGGGTCAATGTCGGAAGCCATGATTCATACTAACGAGTAGTTTCTGCGGCTAGAGCACGCTGCGGACGGCCTGTTCGAAGCTCCGGACATGCTCCCCTGCAAGCCGGGCGGCGCTGTCCGCGTCGCCGGCCGCAATGGCCTCCAGCAGTTTCACGTGCTCGGTGACGTGTGCTTCCACCGAGGGAAGCTTGTCCAGCACCAGGCACCAGATGCGCGTCGCGAGGTTGTCGTAGCGGATGAGGGTGTCTTCCAGGTGGGGATTGCCCGCGGCGCGGTAGATCAGCCGGTGCACGGTGAGGTCGTAGCGCATGAGCTCGCGCTTGTCACGGGGGGTGGTGTCGATGCCGGAGATGGTCCGGGCCACCTCCCGGAGCTCCGCGCGCATGTCTGCGCTGGCGTTGGTTGCGGCGCGGCGGGCCGCCAGCGGCTCCAGTAACTCGCGGATATCCGAGACATCCGCCAGTTCCGTGATGTCAACGATGGTGGCGAACGTTCCCCGGCGAGGGTACGAGACAACCAGATGGTCAACTTCCAGGCGCTTGATGGCCTCCCGCACCGGAGTCCGGCCCACTCCGAGCTCTGCGGCGAGCTGGCCGTCGTTGATCGGCGCGCCCGGCTTGATCTCAAGCATGATCAGCTTGTCCCGCAGCCGACGGTAGGCCGCCTCGGCCAGGGAGATCTCCCCCTCCTCGGGTGCCGGCGTGAGGTGTGCTGCGCTCAACGGATATCCCCTTCCCCAGCGGCCCGGCCGGCCGTCATGGCCGCGAACCTATTGACTCTGTTGTGAGTTCCATCATACCATTGTTCACACACTGATATATCAATTAGTCGGAAGTAGTATTTCAAAGGAGCAGTCGAATGGTCGGGCAGCTGAATCACCGGTTATCAGAAGTGGACATCGAAGTGGCGGAAGCCGTGGACAGGGAGCTCCTGCGCCAGCAGTCCACCCTCGAGATGATCGCCTCAGAGAATTTCGCCCCTGCCTCGGTCATGGAGGCGCAGGGCTCCGTCCTGACGAACAAGTACGCCGAGGGCTACCCGGGCAAGCGCTACTACGGCGGATGCGAGCACGTTGACGTGATCGAACAGCTGGCCATCGACCGGGTCAAGGCCCTGTTCGGCGCGGAAGCGGCAAACGTGCAGCCCCATTCGGGCGCTCAGGCCAATGCCGCCGCCATGTTTGCCCTGCTGGAACCGGGCGACACCATCATGGGACTCTCGCTGGCGCACGGCGGACACCTCACCCACGGCATGAAGATCAACTTCTCCGGCAAGCTCTACAACGTCGTCCCCTACCACGTGAGCGAGCACAGCCACCTGGTGGACATGGCCGAGGTCGAGGCCCTGGCCCTCGAGCACCGCCCCAAAATGATCGTGGCCGGCTGGTCGGCCTACTCCCGGCAGCTGGATTTCGCGGAGTTCCGCCGGATCGTTGACCTCGTGGGTGCCTACCTCATGGTGGACATGGCCCACTTCGCCGGCCTCGTGGCCGCCGGGCTGCACCCGAACCCGGTGCCCTACGCCGACGTCGTCACCACCACCACGCACAAGACCCTCGGCGGCCCGCGCGGCGGTGTGATCCTGAGCAAGCAGGAGTATGCGCGCAAGATCAACAGCGCCGTCTTCCCCGGACAGCAGGGCGGACCGCTGGAACACGTCATCGCGGCCAAGGCCGTTGCCTTTAAGATCGCGGCATCGGCCGAGTTCAAGGAACGCCAGGAACGCACCCTCGAAGGTGCGCGGCTTCTCGCGGCCCGGCTCCTGGAGGATGACGTGGCCGCCGCCGGGATCTCGGTGGTCAACGGCGGCACCGATGTGCACCTGGTCCTCGTGGACCTGCGGCACTCGGAGCTGGACGGACAGCAGGCCGAAGACCGGCTGCACCAGATCGGCATCACCGTCAACCGCAACGCCGTTCCCTTCGATCCCCGTCCGCCCATGGTCTCCTCCGGGCTGCGGATCGGCACCCCGGCCCTGGCCACGCGCGGCTTCGGCAGCCAGGAATTCACGGAGGTGGCGGACATCATCGCCGCCGCCCTCACTTCACCGGCCATCAACAACGAACTCAGCGACGAAACCGCCGGCGGCCTCCGCTGCCGCGTCAGCGCCCTGGCGGGAAAGTTCCCGCTGTACCCGCACCTCGGCGGGACGACGGCGGCACCCGGGCTTGAGGCAGAACTGATTGGAGCAGCACAATGAGCACCGAACACCTGCCGGAGCACCCGGAGTTCCTCTGGCGCAACCCGGAGCCCAAGTCCTCCTACGACGCCGTCATTGTCGGCGGCGGCGGGCACGGCCTCGCCACTGCCTACTACCTGGCCAAGAACCACGGGATGACCAACATCGCCATCCTGGAAAAAGGCTGGCTCGCCGGCGGCAATATGGCCCGGAACACCACGATCATCCGCTCCAACTACCTCTGGGACGAAAGCGCGGCGATCTACGAGCACGCCCTGAAGCTGTGGGAGATCCTGCCGGAGGAGCTTGAGTACGACTTCCTGTTCAGCCAGCGCGGCGTAATGAACCTCGCCCACACCCTGGGCGACGTCCGCGAAAGCATCCGCCGCGTCGGGGCCAACAAGCTCAACGGCGTCGACGCCGAGTGGCTGGACCCGCAGCAGGTCAAGGAACTCTGCCCCATCCTGAACATCAACGACAACATCCGCTACCCGGTCATGGGCGCGACGTACCAGCCGCGGGCCGGCATCGCCAAGCACGACCACGTCGCCTGGGCGTTCGCCCGCAAATGCGATGAGATGGGCGTGGACATCATCCAGAACTGCGAGGTCACCGGCTTCCTCAAGGACGGGAACCGCGTCGTCGGCGTCAAGACCAACCGCGGCACGATCAACACCGAAAAGGTAGGCCTCTGCGCGGCCGGACACAGCTCCGTGCTCGCGGAAATGGCCGGGTTCCGGCTGCCCATCCAGTCCCACCCGCTCCAGGCCCTGGTGTCCGAGCTCCACGAGCCGGTCCACCCCACGGTGGTCATGTCCAACTACGTCCACGTCTACGTCTCCCAGGCCCACAAGGGCGAACTGGTCATGGGCGCCGGCGTCGACTCCTACAACGGCTACGGCCAGCGCGGATCCTTCCACGTGATCGAGCACCAGATGGCAGCCGCCGTCGAGCTCTTCCCGATCTTCGCCCGGGCGCACGTGCTCCGGACCTGGGGCGGGATCGTGGACACCACCCTGGATGCCTCCCCCATCGTTGGCACCACCCCGGTGGAGAACATGTTCGTCAACTGCGGCTGGGGCACCGGCGGGTTCAAGGGCACCCCGGCTGCCGGGCTGACCTTCGCGCACACCATCGCCACCGGCACACCGCACAAACTCAACAAACCCTTTGCCCTCGAGCGCTTCGAAACCGGCGCCCTGATCGATGAACACGGCGCCGCCGCCGTGGCCCACTAGAAAGAGGTAAGGACATGCTCCTGATTCCCTGCCCCAACTGCGGCCCCCGGGACGAGACCGAATTCCACTACGGCGGCCAGGCCCACGTGCCGTACCCCGAAAACCCGGCCGAACTCACCGACCGTGAATGGGCCGAGTACCTGTTCTACCGGGACAACACCAAGGGCGCCTTCGCGGAGCGCTGGCTGCACAGCACCAGCTGCCGGCAGTGGTTCAACATGCTCCGCGACACCGTCACCTACGACATCCAGGCCGTGTACCCGATGGGCCAGCTTCGCCCCGCTTCGGGACCCACCGCCCCCACCGTCACCACCCCCGTCTCCCCCGAAGGAGCAGTCAAATGACCGCTCAGCCGCAGCCCGCGCGTCTGTCCACCGGCGGACGCATCGACCGCAGCGTTACCTGGCGCTTCACCGTGGACGGCCGTGAATTCAGCGGCCACCCTGGCGACACCCTCGCCTCCGCCCTGCTGGCAAACGGCCGGATCGCCGCCGGCAACTCCCTGTACGAGGACCGGCCCCGCGGCATCATGTCCGCCGGCGTCGAGGAATCCAACGCCCTGGTCAAGGTCGCTCCCCGGTTCCCGGGCCACGTGGCCGAGTCCATGCTCCCGGCCACCACGGTGTCCCTCGTGGACGGGCTCAGCGCCGAACTGCTCAACGGGCTCGGAAAGCTGGACCCGGACGAGGACCGCGCCGAGTACGACAAGAAGTACGTCCACACCGACGTCCTCGTGGTCGGCGGCGGCCCCGCAGGCCTGGCCGCGGCGCGCGAAGCCGTCCGTGCCGGCATCCGCGTCATCCTCATTGACGACCAGCCTGAGCTGGGCGGCTCGCTGCTGTCCGGATCCACCGATCCGGCCCTCGCGGAGACCATCGAAGGGGTACCCGCCCTGGACTGGGTGGCCAACGTTGAAGCCGAACTGATCTCCGCGGCCGAGTGCACGGTCCTGAACCGCACGTCCGCCTTCGGCTCCTACGACTCCAACTACGTCATCGCGGCGCAGAACCGGACGGACCACCTCCTGACCCCGGCCGCGCCCGGCGTGTCCCGCCAGCGGATCTGGCACATCCGCGCCGCCCAGGTCATCCTGGCCCCCGGCGCCCACGAACGCCCGCTGGTCTTCGAGAACAACGACCGCCCCGGCATCATGCTCGCCTCCGCGGTCCGCAGCTACCTCAACCGCTACGCCGTGGCCGCCGGTTCGCGCGTGGTCATCAGCACCACCAACGACAGCGCCTACCGCCTTGCCGCGGACCTGGTGGCGGCCGGCATCCGCGTCGAGGCCGTCGTGGACGCCCGCCCGCAGCTGAGCGAAACAGCCGCCGCAGCCGCCGCAGCCGGCACCCGCGTACTGATCGGCAGCGCCGTGGCCAACACCACCGCTGCTGAATCCGGCGACGGCCGGCTGCTCGGCGTCACCGTCCGGAGCATCAACGACGACGGCGAACTCACCTCCGGCGTCGAACAGCTCGCCTGCGACCTGCTCGCCGTCTCCGGCGGCTGGTCCCCCGTGGTGCACCTGCACTCCCAGCGCCAGGGCAAGATCCGCTGGGACGATGAGCTGGCGGCATTCGTCCCCAGCAGCGTGGTTCCCAACCAGCGGGTGGCCGGGTCCGGCCGCGGCAGTTTCGAACTCGACGACTGTGTCGCCGAAGGCATTGCCGCCGGGGCAGCCGCGGCAGGCGCCGCCGGCTTCGACCCGGAAAACTCTGGCGCCGCCGTCGATCCGCAGGTCTTTTCCGAACCGAAGGCGTTGGCCCCGACCCGCCAGCTCTGGCTGGTGCCCGGGCAGGAAGGCGGCCCGGATGACTGGCACCACCACTTCGTCGATTTCCAGCGCGACCAGTCCGTGGCCGACGTGCTCCGCTCCACCGGCGCCGGCATGCGCTCGGTGGAACACGTCAAGCGCTATACCTCGATCAGCACCGCCAACGACCAGGGCAAGACCTCCGGGGTGAACGCGATCGGTGTCATCGCTGCGGCACTGCGGCAGGCCGGCGAAGCGTCCCGCGGCATCGGGGACATCGGCACCACCGCGTACCGCGCCCCCTTCACCCCCGTGGCGTTCGCTGCCCTGGCCGGACGCCAGCGCGGAGAGCTCTTCGACCCGGCCCGCCTCACCTCCATCCACCCCTGGCATGTCGCCCACGGCGCCCTCTTCGAGGATGTCGGCCAATGGAAGCGGCCCTGGTACTACCCGCAGGCCGGTGAGGACATGGACGCCGCGGTCCTGCGTGAATGCGCCGCGGTCCGGGAATCGGTGGGCTTCATGGATGCCACCACCCTGGGCAAGATCGAGATCCGCGGCAAGGACGCGGGCGAGTTCCTGAACCGCATCTACACCAACGCGTTCAAGAAGCTGGCGCCGGGCTCGGCCCGGTACGGCGTCATGTGCACCCCGGACGGAATGATCTTCGACGACGGCGTCACGCTCCGCCTCGATCCGGACCGGTTCTTCATGACGACCACCACCGGCGGTGCGGCCAAGGTCCTGGACTGGCTGGAGGAATGGCTGCAGACCGAATGGCCCGAACTGGACGTGCACTGCACCTCCGTCACGGAGCAGTGGACCACCATCGCCGTCGTCGGGCCCAAGTCCCGCGCCGTCGTGGCGAAACTGGCCCCCGAGCTGGCGGCCGACGGCGGCCTCGAGGCCGAGGCTTTCCCGTTCATGACGTTCAAGGAAACCACCCTCGCGTCCGGCGTGCCGGCCCGGATCTGCCGGATCTCGTTCTCCGGTGAGCTGGCCTACGAAATCAACGTCCCGTCCTGGTACGGGCTGAACACCTGGGAGTCGGTGGCAGCGGCCGGGGCGGAGTTCAGCATCACCCCGTACGGCACCGAAACGATGCACGTGCTGCGTGCGGAGAAGGGATACCCGATCGTCGGCCAGGACACCGACGGGACCGTGACACCGCAGGACGCCGGCATGGAATGGGTGGTGTCCAAGGTCAAGGACTTCATTGGCAAGCGGTCCTACTCCCGCAAGGACGCCGGCCGCGCCGACCGAAAACACCTGGTCAGTGTCCTTCCCGTGGACGGCACGATCCGGCTCCCGGAAGGCACACAGCTGGTGGAGCAGGGCATCACCGTCAACCCGGCCTACGGCCCGGTCCCGATGCAGGGATTCGTGACCTCCAGCTACCACAGCGCGGCGCTGGGCCGGTCGTTTTCCCTCGCCCTGATCAAAAATGGCCGCAACCGCATCGGAGAAACCCTGGTGGCTGCCGCCGGGGACCAGCAGGTGGACGTTGTTGTCGCAGAAACCGTACTTTTTGACTCTGAAGGGGCCCGCAAAGATGGCTGACACAGCAGCACTCAAAAACTCCAAGAAAATCCAGACCCTCCGCAAGAGCCCGGCGTCGCCGCTCAGGGCAGCATTTGAAGCCGGATCCGTGGCGGGCACGGTGGAGCTGCGCGAGGTGCCGTTCCTGACCATGGCCGGGCTCCGGGTCGATCCGGCCGGCGACGCCGGGGAGCGGCTGGGCGCCCTGACCGGAGGCCTGCCCTCGGCGTCCGGGGAGGTTTGCGGCAGCGGCGGGACCGCAGTGCTGTGGCTGGGTCCGGCCGAATTCCTGCTCGTGGCCCCCGCGGAATCCCACGAAAGCCTGGGCGGAGACCTGCCCGGTGCGCTGTTTGAGGCACTGGGCGACGGCGCGGGCCAGGTGGTGGATCTCTCCGCCAACCGCACCACGTTCGAACTCTCCGGTCCCCGGGCGCGGGCGGTCCTGGAGAAGGGCTGCTCCCTGGATCTGCACCCCCGCGTCTTCAAGGCCGGGACGGCGCTGTCCACGGAAATCGGCGGCATCCCGGCCGTTCTGTGGAAGACCGCCGACCAGACCTACCGGATCTTCCCGCGGGCCTCCTTCGCGGAGTTCCTGGGCCGCTGGCTCCTTGACGCCATGCGGGAATACGCGTCCCCCGAGGTCCCCTAATGGCGCTCAGCGTCCTGGACCTGTTCTCCGTTGGCATCGGGCCGTCGTCGTCGCACACGGTCGGCCCGATGCGGGCGGCGAAACGGTTCGCCGCCGGGCTGAAGAGCGACGGGCAGCTGAGCGCCACCACCAGGGTGCAGGCCGAACTGTTCGGCTCGCTCGGCGCCACCGGCCGGGGCCACGGCTCCGACAAGGCCGTGGTGTTGGGCCTCCAGGGCCAGGACCCGGAAACCGTGGACACCGCCACCGCGGACGACCAGGTAGCCGCGGCCGCCCTGGATGCCGAGCTCCGGGTCGGCGGGGACCACCGGGTCGATTTCAACTGGGACGAGGACGTGGTGCTGCACCGCCGCAAGTCCCTGCCGGCCCACCCCAACGGCATGACCTTCCGGGCACTGGACCACACCGGGACAATCCTGAAGGAGCGCAGCTACTACTCGATCGGCGGCGGCTTCGTCGTTGACGGCACCGCCCAGGGCGCCGACCAGGTGGTGGCCGACGACACTGTGTTGCCCTACCCCTTCACTACAGCCGACGAGCTTCTGGACATCTGCCGGCGGGAGGACATGTCCATCTCGGACGTCATGCTCGCCAACGAACTTCTCTGGCGCAGCGAGGCTGAGCTCCGGGACAAACTCCTGGCGCTGTGGGCGGTCATGCGCCAATGCGTGGAGAACGGCTGTGCCGCCGAGGGCATTCTGCCCGGCGGGCTGAACGTCAAACGGCGCGCCCCGTCCCTGTTCCGGACGCTGGCAGCGACAGCCGTCAGCGCCGATGCGGCAGCCCGGAGCCCGTCCCCGGTGCAGGTGCCCGCGGACCCGCTGCTCGCCATGGAGTGGGTGAACCTGTTCGCCCTGGCCGTCAATGAGGAAAACGCCGCAGGGGGCCGGATTGTCACCGCCCCGACCAACGGCGCGGCAGGGATCGTGCCCGCCGTGCTGCACTACTACGTCAAGTTCGTCCCCGGGGCGAACGACGACGGCGTGATCCGCTTCCTCCTGACGGCCGCCGCCGTCGGGATCCTGTTCAAGATCAATGCCTCCATCTCGGGGGCCGAGGTCGGCTGCCAGGGTGAGGTCGGATCGGCCTGCTCCATGGCGGCGGCCGGGCTGTGCGAAGTCCTGGGCGGCACCCCTGCCCAGGTGGAAAACGCCGCCGAAGTCGGGATCGAACACAACCTCGGCCTGACCTGTGATCCCGTCGGCGGACTGGTGCAGATCCCCTGCATCGAACGCAACGCGATCGCCAGCGTCAAGGCCATCAACGCCGCCCGCCTGTGCCTGCACGGCGACGGCAGCCACAAAGTATCGCTGGACAAAGCGATCAAGACCATGCGTGAGACAGGAGCGGACATGAAGACCAAGTACAAGGAAACCTCCCGCGGAGGCCTCGCCGTGAACGTGATCGAGTGCTGAACCGTGGACACCCCGAACAGCAGCGCCGCTGAATACGTTTTAACCCTCGATTGCCCGGAAACACGGGGAATCGTCCACGCCGTGTCCGGATTCCTGCTGGAACAAGGCTGCGACATCCTGGAAAGCAAACAATTCGACTCCCAGGACGACGGCCACTTCTTCATGCGGCTCCACTTTGCCTCGTCCGGGGACTCCCCCGACGGACCGGCCACCCTTGCGTCGCTCCGGGAGCCCTTCGTGCCCGTGGCCGAAAAATTCGGCATGCAGTGGCACCTGCGGGCCCGGGGGACGAAATGCCGGGTCCTGATCATGGTGTCCAGATTCGAACACTGCCTCAACGACCTGCTGTTCCGGGCCCGCATCGGCGAACTGCCCATCGACATCGTTGCTGTCGTCTCGAACCATCCGGACCACCGGGGGATTGTGGAATGGCACGGCATCCCGTTCTTCCACGTGCCCGTCACGGCCGCCACCAAGCCGGCGGCCGAGGGGAGCCTGATGGAACTCGTCGACCGGTTGGATGTCCAACTGGTGGTCCTGGCCCGCTACATGCAGGTCCTCAGCGACGACCTGACCCGCCGCCTGGATGGCCGCGCCATCAACATCCACCACTCCTTCCTGCCGTCCTTCAAAGGCGCCAAGCCCTACCACCAGGCACACGCCCGCGGCGTGAAGACCGTCGGCGCCACCGCGCACTACGTCAACGCGGAACTGGACGAGGGCCCCATCATCGCCCAGCAGGTAGTGGAGGTGGACCACACCTTCGGTGCCGACGATCTTGTGGCCGCCGGAAGGGACACCGAGCGGAAGGCCCTGTCCAACGCCGTCCGCTGGCACTGCGAGGGACGCGTCTTCTTGCAGGGCAACCGGACCGTCATACTGCGCTAGTGCGTGTCCGCCCGGCGCGGGCCCTTTTCACCGCCGGCGGCGTTGAAGCAGCCCGTCGCTGGCAGACTGTTCCGAGGAGGACGCCCGCAAGATTGTGCAACTCGTCGCACACGACAACGCCCGCCGTGTGTACGAGCTCCCCTGAGCGCCGACCCCGAGGGGCCGAGTAGGCAGAACGAACATCTTGCCGAACCCTGGCGTGGCGGACGTTGGGCCGGAAAGTCAGCACAGGGACGCCGCTCGCCGGCTCGTCGGTCAGCAGGACCACCACGTCGTCCCCCGCCAGGAGTTGCGTCAATCGGGTTTGAAGCTCGCTAACGTCCGGGGCCGGCGTCGAGAACTCAGTATTGAAATCCTGAAGCAATTGGGCAATGCCAGCGGCGTCGCCCGCCGCGGCCTCTGGCCGCCTGCAGAATCGTCGGAAGTCATGGCTTTATCATCAGCCGCAGGCTTGGCGGCGTCCACGCATGAGGCGGACATTACGGCGGTCAGCCCGTGGGGTGCCGGCTGAATGAGACGAGACGCGATTGCATCTCCCAATACGAGGTGGCGGCTGGCAGCTGCTTGCCATCACGCAGGGCGTTGACCACGTTCACCGCCGCGTCGACTGCGGCGCGGTACGGCAGGGAACCGGAACTCACCCGCCGGACCCCCAGCTCACCCAGTTCGGCAACCGTCAGCGTGGGATGTGCCAGCACGTTGACCGGCAGGCCAATGCCCGCGGTGATGGTCCGGATGTCCTCCGGAACCACGAGTCCGGGGACGAAGATCCCGTCCGCACCGGCGGCGGCGTAGGCCCGGGCGCGGAGCAGGACGGCATCCACAGTGGCCTGTTCGCCGAACCATATGTTGTCCACCCGGGCGTTGATGAACACGTCCGGGCTGCGCCGCTTGACGGCGGCAACCTTCTCGGCAAAGGCTGCCGGTTCGACCAGGTGCCCGGCCGTGCTGTCCTCAAGATTGATCCCGGCCACGCCCAGGGCAGCCAGTTGGGCCACCAGTTCGGCAACCTCGCCACGGTCATCGGAGTAGCCGTCCTCGACGTCCGCCGTGATGTGGACGGGCAGGCGGCACAGCTGCTCCGCCACGGCGGCGGTTACCGCTTTGCTGGCCCGGCCGCCGTCGGGCAGGCCGGCGCTTGCCGCAATGCCAAAGCTGGTGGTGCCGACGGCCGGGTATCCTGCCGCCGCGAATGCCAGGGCAGATCCGATGTCCCACGCATTGGGCAGCAGGAATGGGGCGCCGGTGTGGTGGAGTTCCCGAAAAGTGGCCATTTCATTCCTCAAGTCTTGTCCGCCCCATGTCTCTAAACCTCAGCCACCGGAGCCGCAAACTGTGCCGCATAAAGCGCGGCATACGCCCCGCCAGCCTCCAACAACGAAGCATGCGTCCCCTGCTCCACGATCTGGCCGGCCTCCATCACCAGGATGAGGTCGGCGTCGCGGATGGTGGAGAGCCGGTGCGCAATGACAAACGACGTCCGGTCGGACCGCAGTGCGCTCATGGCCTTCTGCACCAGCACCTCGGTGCGGGTATCCACCGAGCTGGTGGCCTCGTCCAGGATCAGCACCGACGGCCGGGCCAGGAACGCCCGGGCTATGGTCAGCAGCTGCTTCTCGCCCGCGGAGACGTTGGCTCCTTCGTCGTCGAGCACGGTGTCGTAACCCTGCGGCAGGGACTTCACGAACCGGTCCACGTAGGTCGCCTTCGCCGCCTCCAGGATGTCCGCCTCGGTGGCAGCAGGCCGGCCGTAGGCGATGTTGTCCCGGATAGTCCCGCCGAACAGCCAGGTGTCCTGCAGCACCATGCCCATCCGCGAGCGCAGCTCGTGCCGGGACATCGCGGCGACGTCCACGCCGTCGAGTGTGATCCGCCCGGCGTCGAGCTCGTAGAAGCGCATCATCAGGTTCACCAGCGTGGTCTTCCCGGCCCCGGTCGGCCCCACGATCGCCACCGTCTGGCCCGGCTCCGCCACCAGACTCAGGTCCGAGATCAGCGGCTTGTCGGGCGAGTAGGCAAAGGACACGTCCTCGAACACCAGCCTCCCCCGCCCGCCGCCGGGGGCCGCGGCCGGCACCGGGTCCGGCGACTGCTCCTCGGTGTCCAGCAGCTCAAACACCCGCTCTGCCGACGCCACGCCGGACTGCAGCAGGTTCGCCATCGAGCCCAGCTGGGCCAGCGGCTGGGTGAACTGCCGCGAGTACTGGATGAACGCCTGCACATCGCCCAGCTGCATCGCCCCGGAGGCCACCTGCAGCCCGCCCACCACGGCGATCCCCACGTAGACCAGGTTCCCGATGAACGTCATGGCCGGCATGATCAGCCCGGAAATGAACTGCGCGCCGAAGCTGGCCTGGTACAGCTCCACGTTCTTTTGCCGGAACCGTTCCTCCACCTCGCGCTGCCGTCCGAACACCTTCACCAGCGCGTGGCCGGTGTAGGTTTCCTCGATCTGGCCGTTCAGCTCGCCGGTGTTTTTCCACTGTGCCACGAACAGCTTCTGCGAGCGCTTGGCGATCACCGCCGTCGTCACCAGGGTCAGCGGAATGGTCACCAGGGCGATGATGGCCAGCGTCGGCGACAGGAGCACCATCATCACCAGCACCCCCGCCACTGTCAGGCAGGGACGTGACTGCCTGGCTGATGGACTGCTGCAGGCTCTGGGAGATGTTGTCGACGTCGTTGGTCACCCGGCTGAGCAGCTCGCCGCGCTGCACGGTGTCGAAGTAGCGTAGCGGCAGCCGGTTGATCTTCGCCTCGATCCGCTCGCGCAGCCGGTACACGGTGCGCTGCACCACGCCGTTGAGGATATATGCCTGCATCCACATGAATGCCGACGCCAGCACATAGAGCACCAGCGCCCACAGCAGCACGGAGGACAGTGCGGCGAAGTCGATCCCGGTGCCCGGCGTCAGCGTCATGGCGCTGAGCATGTCCGCCTGCCGGTCCTGCCCTGCCGCGCGCAGGCCCGTGATCAGCTGCTCCTTGCTCATCCCGGCCGGCAGCTGCTTGGACACCACGCCGGCGAAGATCAGGTTGGTGCCCTCGCCCAGCAGCCGGGGCCCGATCACCGAGAACGTCACGCTCACGACGGCGAGCGCCAGCACCAGCATTAGCCAGAGCCGCTCCGGCCGCAGCTGGCCCAGCAGCCGTTTGGCGGAGGGTCCGAAGTCCATCGCCTTCTCCGCGGGCACGTTCATCCCGGCGAACGGTCCGCCCTGGCCGGGGCCGCCGCGCGGGCGGGGGATGCGCAACGGGGCTTCCTTGCCGGCACCGGCGGCAGCACCACCGCCGGCAGTGCCCGCACCTGTGGAGCCGGAAGCGGGCGACTCGACCTTGCTCATGCCGCCTCCTCCGCCGCGAGCTGGGAATTCACGATCTCCTGGTACGTCGCCGAGGTTTCCAGCAGCTCCCCGTGCGTGCCCTGCGCGACGAGCCGGCCGTCGTCGAGCACCAGGATCTGCTCCGCGTCCACAATGCTGGACACCCGCTGGGCAATGATCACCAGGGTGGCGCCGGCGGTGTGCAGCTTGAGGGCCTGCCGCAGCCGGGCGTCCGTGGCGGTGTCCAGCGAGGAGAACGAGTCATCGAAGATGTAGAGCTCGGGCCGTTTCACCAGCGCCCGGGCAATCGCGATCCGCTGCCGCTGTCCGCCGGAGACGTTGGTGCCGCCCTGCGAAATCGGTGCGTCCAGCCCCCCTTCCATCTCCCGGACAAAGTCCTCGGCCTGCGCGATGGAGAGCGCCTGCCAGAGCTCGTCCTCGCTGGCGTCGGGTTTGCCGTAGAGCAGGTTGCTGCGGACCGTGCCGGAGAACAGGTAGGGCTTTTGCGGGACCAGCCCGATGTGCCCCCAGAGCAGGTCCGGGTGCAGCTCGCGCACGTCCACGCCGTCGATCCTTACCGAGCCGGAGGTGGTGTCGAAGAGCCGCGGCATCAGGTTCACCAGGGTGGTTTTGCCGGAGCCGGTGGCGCCGATGATCGCCGTCGTCTGCCCGGCGCGGGCGGTGAAGCTGATCCCGGCCAGGACCGGCGCCTCGGCACCCGGGTAGGCGAAGCCGACGTCGCGCATCTCCAGCTCGCCGCGGCCGGTGCGGCCGGAGAAGTCCAGGGGGCGAACCGGTGGCCGGACGCTGGATTCGGTGCCCAGCACCTGCCCGATCCGGTCCGCGGAGACCGCCGCCCGCGGGATCATGATGGCCATGAAGGTAGCCATCATGACGGACATCAGGATCTGCATGAGGTAGCTCAGGAACGCGATCATGGTGCCCACCTGCATGGAGCCGTCCTGGATCCGGAACGCGCCGAACCAGATCACGGCCACGGACGAGACGTTCAGCACCAGCATCACGGTGGGGAACGCGAGCGCCATCAGCCGGCCGGCGCGCAGGGCAGTGTCCGTGACGTCCTCGTTGGCCTTCCCGAAGCGGGCGGTCCCCACGTCCTCGCGGACGAAGGCGCGGACCACCCGGATGCCGGTCAGCTGTTCGCGCAGCACCCGGTTGACGGTGTCGATCCGGGTCTGCATGAGCCGGAACAGCGGGACCATCCGGGTGATGATCAGCCCGATCCCGATCAGCAGCACCGGCACGCTGACGGCGATCAGCCAGGACAGCTGCACGTCCTGCCGGATCGCCATGATCACCCCGCCGACGCTGAGCATGGGCGCGGTGACCATCAACGTGGCGGACATCAGCACCAGCTGCTGGACCTGCTGGACATCATTGGTGGAGCGGGTGATAAGGCTCGGGGCACCGAAGCGTGTCACCTCCTGCTCGGAGAATTCCGCCACCCGGGTGAAGATTGCTCCGCGCACATCCCGGCCCAGGGCCATCGCGGCCTTCGCGCCGAAGTAGACGGCGGCGATGGTGCAGGCGATCTGAAGCAGCGTGATCATGAGCATCTCGCCGCCGGTGCGCAGGATGTAGTCCGTGTCCCCGCGCGCCACGCCCTGGTCGATGATGTCCGCATTCAGGGTGGGCAGGTACAGCGAGGCGATCGAGGCCGCCAGCTGGAGGACGACGACGGCGAGCAGCAGCCGCCGCTGCGGCCTCAGGTATTCGACGAGCAGTTTCCAGAGCATCCGGTCTCCACTTCAGGCTGCTTCATGCACTTTTTGGCGCACGTGATTTGGAGGTCAGTTTACGTCCGGATGCTGGGAGCGGAACGGGTTCCTCTCAGGGCGAATGCGGGGGCGTTAGGTGTGGCTGCGGGCTTGCACGCCGGGCAGTCGGTCAGTTGGGATCTGCTCAGCGCCGAATCGTGACGCCGTCGTGTTTTGTGTCGCTGGCCTGACGTTGACACCACGCAACGTCGAGTAGCGTTGCTCCCAATTGGCAATCAACGGAAGGAAGTCGCGTCGTGCAGTATGTCGTCGTGCAGGTGATCCTTAAAGAGAAACTGTGGGGAACCGGTTCGGGCAACCTGACCTCCCTGGAGAAGACCCTCAACGATCAGGCCGCGAAGGGCTATCGACTCCACACCATAACCACCGCTAGCAGCGGGAGCAAGGGACTCGGCGGCGGTGACCGCATCCAGGCAACGATGGTGTTCGAGAGCCTCGGATAACCGCACCTCGCAAAACGAGCTGTGGCGTCGGGACGCCCCGGCAGGCCCCGACGAGTCAGTTTGTCGACCTAGGTGCCCAGTAAACAATCCCCCACCGGAACGTCGCGCCCCAAATAGCCTCGACGCAGGAGACCGGACACTCTCGGGTCGGGATACCCGCAGATCGGTGGGCGACCGCTATTCGGGATTCTCGTTCTGTTCCCCTTGGGCGAGCCGCTCTAGTTGCCATTTGTGCACGTCGGGCAGCCAACCCAACTGGGCCGATGGACCGACGCGCGGGTGGTCGGGAACACCGCCGTCCCGCCGGGCCTCCGCATATGCGCGATCCTGTTTGATCCGTGCTCGTAGCTGCTCGGCTCCGCCGACCGAGCCGTGACCGGGGATGACGGCGACAACGCCGTCGGCCACGCTCTCGAAGAGCCGCAGAGCCGCGAGGTAGTCATCGATCGGATTCGCTGCCTCCAGGTCCAGGAAAGGCATCAGGACGTCAGAGAGCATGTCGCCCGCAACGAGGACGCCGCGATCCGCGATCAAGAGCGCCTCATGGCCTTGGGTATGGGCCTGATGCTCGATGATGCGAACTGTGGGGCCTTCCCAAGGAATCTGCGCCGCTTCGGCCGGCAGACCGGCAATGAGACCGGAGAGTTCCATAGGGATATCTTCGGCCAACTCCGGCGGGAGCCCATCGACGACTTTGTCATCCTGCAGCCTCCGGGCGGTCCCGGCACCTGCGTCTCCCTGGACCGCGTTCCCGCAACCCTCCAGATCCCGCCGCGCCTGCATCTGGATCTGTATACGGACCAACAGGACGCCGAGGTTCAGCGGCTCCTGGCCCTAGGCGCCACCCGGGTCGAGTGGGGCAAGCGGCCGGCGGACGCGGACCACGTCATCCTGGCCGATCCGGAGGGCAACCGTTTCTGCGTCGTGGAAACCGCCGGGACGGGCAACTCTCCGTCGTCCTCCTGGGGTATGCCACCCCTAGTTCTGCGTCCTCACCCCGGGCCGACTTAGCCGCCCAGCACCACGTTCCCCGGCGGTTCGCCCGCCAGTAGGAGCTCGATCTGCCGCTGGACAAGCTTTCTTATCCGCGGGCGCAAGGCGGCGCTCGCCCCGCCTACATGCGGGCTGATGACTCCCGAGCAGCCATATCGCGAAGGACAAGTGACAGGATGCCATGGAAGATCTCACCGCCGAGATGGGATGGGGAAGCCAGTACCCGTCCCGACTCAGCGTACGACGACCACGTCGGCGACGGCCGCCGGCTGCTCCAGCTCGTTGACCCGGACGGCGGCGGTGATCTTCCACTGACCCGCCACTGGCAGCAGAACCACGGCCCGGTAGCTCCCCGGCGTTTCCCCGGGCTCGACCTCGGCTGCCAGCGGTCCGAGACTCAGGTTCGGCTCAGCCACGCTGACCTGCGGCATGCCGAGCGGCACGATGGGAGCGCCCCCTGCGTCGGTGATGTCGAAGGTGATGACGTTTTCCCCCGCCGTGCCCGGGCTGAACCGGCCGGTCAGGTGCCCGGTTCCCAGCTCGGCGAGCAGACGGGTCCCGCCCGAAGCGGTCACCTCGGCTGCGGCCGCGGCCTGTTCCGCGGGGTCGCCGGTCGCCCGCGGGTTCTGCAGCGTCAGGGCCGCGGTGAGCCCAAGAACCAGCACCACCCCAACCGCCTCCAGGCGGACGGCCAGTGCCAGCCGGGGCCAGGCCCTCCCCGCGCTGCCCTCGCGCGCCAGCCGAGGGACGAGCCCCAATCGGTTCCACGCCGCAAGTCCGCCGATCACCGCGACCATGCCAAGCTTGGCCAGCAGCAGCAGACCATACGAACTGCCGACGAGGGCCGTCACCGAACCGACCATCACCACGGCCAGGACGGTCCCGGTGACGCCCAACAGGACGACGAGGCCACCGGCCAGGGTGGAGAACCTGCCCAGGACCACGGCAGCCTCGGCCGGGTCGCCCTTCCGCCGTCGGGCGCGGGTGAGGTGCAGGACCAGAGCCACGAGACCACCCAGCCAAACCGCTGCCGTCGCGGCGTGGACCAGGTCGGCGCCCATCACCAGCCAGCTGGGTCCAAAGGTCCGGGTGTGGCCGACGGGCAGCACCGAGACCAGCGCCACCCCGGCCCCCACCGACCCGGCCCAGGAGCCCTCCCGGCGCGGCAGCCGCGCCCGGAGCAGCATCAGCGCCACCCCGGAGGCGGCGAGAACCAGAGTCGCCGCGGGGGGGGGGGGGGGGGGGGGGGGGGGGGGGGGGGGGGGGGGGGGGGGGGGGGGGGGGGGGGGGGGGGGGGGGGGGGGGGGC
>NZ_JAXCID010000044.1:0-34363 GCF_035985125.1 Arthrobacter sp. CG_A4
GCCAACCACAGAAAGTAGCCAGACAACCCAGACCCAAAGACAGGAAGATCCCCGGAAACCCGGGGATCTTCCTGTCTTAACCTGCGTAACTTCAGATTAGTCTTGGCCGCGCCGCTTTTGTGGAATCCTCTGCCCTGGCCGGGCTTCGCAATGATCTCACCATGATTGACGGCGGCCTGGCGCACGCCGGCGTGGCCGGCGCCCTTCCCGCCGTCGGCGGTGTCTGCCTTGAACTGAGCCCGCACAGCGATGGCCCCGCCACCGTACTGCAGTCCCTCAACATCTCGGGAGACGTCACCGCCTCTATCGACGCCTCGGGAACCCGGCCGCTGAGCGGTTACTCCGACGACGAATTGCTGGCCGCGAGCGATTCCGTGTTCGGGCTGCTCGACGACCCCGCTGACATGGCGCGCTCAGAACTCCTCGCCACCTACGACGACATTGGCCTCGAGATCACCCGGCGCGAAGTCGGCGGTGCACCCGACCCCGCCTAGCCCCGCCTGCCGTGTGGGCACCGGGGCGACTTCGGCCGGGCTGTTCTCCGGCCTCGTTTCAGATCCGCGATCCACGGTGACTACGGTAGAGGTGTGCCGCGTGCGACGCAAGCAGATTATGTGGGCGGGCCAGCTGAAAACGCGGCCCGCGTGCTCCGCCACGCCGCCGAACTCAAGCGGTTCTCGCGGCGCAGCTTCTTGGCCGGCAGCGGGTCCGCGTCGCTGCTCGCGGCGGACATGCTGGTCACCCGCAGGGTGCAGGCCGAGCGCCGCGTCAACAAGATCCTCCGGGTGCCGGATGACACCGCGGAGAAATACTTCCCCAATGCCAGCTGGTTCCTGTTTCCCGGCTACAAGACCAGCTGGGAAGAGGCGCAGTGGATCCTGAACGTGCTGCGCGGCGCGCTGAACAAGCGCGGCCAACTGGCCGCCGTCGGCTATTCCAATGTTGGCCTGGACATCGACAAGATCGTCATCGCCGTTGTGGAGTATGCGCGGGTCCATAAGCTCGGCACGCTGTACTTCTACGGCCACAGCTTCGGCGGAATGGTGGCAACGCAGGTGGCGGCCAGGCTCCGGGAACTGCACGGCATCGAGGTGGCGATGATCCTGCTCGATTCCAGCCCGTACAGCAAATACGATGTGCTGGACCAGAGCTGGTTCGAGGGGGTCGTGTTCCTCTACGAGAGCGGGTTCCGCTTTCCCACCGTGCTGCGCGGCGGGTACGAACTCGGCGAGCGGATGCTGCACAAGGACGAGCGGAGCTGGGGGCAGATCCTGGACCAGACGCTGGAGCAGCTCTCCCCGATTGCGCCCTCGAGCGTGCTGATCCAGTCCGAATCGGCGTACATCTACCACTTTGACGGCAGCCGGTTCGCGGGAAAGCTGGGCGGGACCAGGATGGCGTTCATCGGCAATCCCGAGGACCGCACTGTGGACTACGGGACGGCCCGCGACTCCTGGGCGCTGACCTACAAGGACAACATGGCGTCCGGCCTTCTGCGCACCGACGGGGCGACGCCGGCGCATGCCAGCCCGGGCTGGAACCCGTTCGTCTACCGCCCGGTCATCGAAGAACTCCAGGATGAACTCTTCCCGCTTCCCTCCGGCGGAGGGAAGAAGACCGCCTTCTAACACCTGCGCCTGGCGGGCATTTCGTCAGTTCGCCGGGGGTCCGGGTCTAGGTCCAGGGGCGCGGTGGCCGGGCTCAGGGACATGCCCCGCGCCGAGGCCAGCGGGCGGACATAGTGTCATTATGCCCAGCCCCGGGTGCGAAGAATGGGCATGTCCCCCGCGGCAAAACCTAGATCTGGTTCTTCAGATCCGCCACGGAGTTCAGGATCTGGTTGGGCCGGAACGGGTAGGCGCCGATGTCGTCGCGGTGGGTGATGCCGCTGAGCACCAGCACGGTGTGCAGCCCCGCCTCCATGCCCGCGATGATGTCGGTGTCCATCCGGTCCCCGATCATGGCCGTCGTTTCCGAGTGCGCGTCGATCTGGTTCATGGCCGAGCGGAACATCATCGGGTTCGGTTTGCCCACGATGTACGGTTCGCGGCCGGTCGCCTTGGTGATGAGTGCCGCGATGGCGCCGGTGGCCGGCATCGGACCGTCCTTCGACGGGCCGGTGGCGTCCGGGTTGGTGGCGATGAACCGTGCGCCGCCGAGGATCAGCCGGATCGCCATGGTGATGGCCTCAAAAGAGTAGGTGCGGGTTTCGCCGAGCACCACAAAGTCCGGGTCCTGGTCGGTGAGGATGAAGCCGGCCTCGTGCAGCGCCGTCGTGAGCCCTGCTTCACCGATCGTGTAGGCGCGGTTGCCCGAGTCCGAGCCGCGCACCTGGTCCTTGAGGAACTGCGCCGTGGCCAGCGCCGAGGTCCAGATGTTCTCCTCCGGGATCTCCAGGCCGGAACTCTTCAGCCGGGCGGCGAGGTCCCGGGGCGTGTAGATGGAGTTGTTGGTCAGGACCAGGAACCGCCGGGAGGTGTCCACCCAGCGCTGGATGAGCTCCGCGGCGCCGGGGATGGGCTGGTTTTCGTGCACCAGGACACCATCCATGTCCGTCAGCCAGCATTCGATGTCCTGGCCGCTGCGGTACATCGACGACGTCGACTGTGCTTCGTCTGAGTCTGTCCGCTGGTCTTCGTGCTGGTCCGCCATGGTGTCCTCCGCCGTTAATGTGCCGCTTCCTGTTCCTAAGTCTAATGTTGAGTCGTGACTGAACCCGAGAGCCCCAGTGAACCCGCCGTCCCGGCGGCGGAGCCAGCCTATGCGACAGAGGCCGGGGCGGAGCCCAAGGCGGAGGTCGGCGTCGGACCCTGGCACGGCGAACTGCCGCAGGGCGGGCACTGGGACCCGGATCTCCTGGCGGACGGGGACCGGCGGAACGTGGTGGACCAATACCGCTATTGGAAACACGAGGCGATCGTGGCGGATCTGGACTCCAAACGCCACAACTTCCACATCGCGATCGAAAACTGGCAGCACGACATGAATATCGGCACCGTGGTGCGGACCGCCAATGCGTTCCTGGCCAAGGAAGTGCACATCATCGGACGACGCCGGTGGAACCGCCGCGGGGCTATGGTCACCGACCGCTACCAGCACATCCGCCACCACCCCACCGTTGACGACTTCGTCGCCTGGGCGCAGGGGGAGGGACTGGCGATCATCGGCATCGACATTTTCCCGGATTCCGTGCCGCTGGAGACCTACGAACTGCCCAGGGACTGCGTGCTGGTGTTCGGGCAGGAGGGCCCCGGACTGTCCCCCGAGGTCCACGAAGCCGCCGTGGACACCTTGTCCATCGAGCAGTTCGGATCCACCCGCTCCATCAACGCAGCCTCCGCCGCGGCCATCGCGATGCATGCCTGGATCCGCCGGCACGTCTTTCACCAGCTCCCGGTGTAAGTTCCCGGACGCGACCCCCGGGCGAGTATTACAGGCCGGGCGTGACCGGAACCACTGCCCGGCGCAGGAATGGCTAGGATGGTCCTAGCCGACGAGGTTCACTCCAGGGTCAACCCAGCCCGCAGACGAAATTCACTTTAGGAGTCAGCATGCCCATTGCAACCCCGGAGATTTACTCCGAGATGATCGACCGCGCTAAGACGGGCGGCTTCGCATTCCCGGCTGTCAACGTCACCTCCTCCCAGACCCTCAACGCCGCCCTCCGAGGCTTCGCCGAGGCCGAGTCCGACGGCATTGTCCAGGTCTCCACGGGAGGCGCGGCCTACTGGTCCGGCGCTTCCACCAAGGACATGGTGGCCGGTTCGCTGGGCTTCGCCGCGTTCGCCCGCGAGGTCGCCAGGAACTACGGCGTCAACATCGCCCTGCACACGGACCACTGCCCCAAGGACAAGCTTGACGGCTTCGTCCTGCCGCTGCTGGCTGCTTCCGAGGCAGAGGTCAAGGCCGGCCGCAACCCGCTCTTCAGCTCACATATGTGGGACGGCTCCGCCGAGACCCTCCCCGAGAACCTGCGGATCGCCCGCGAACTCCTGGCACGCACCGCGGCCGCCAAGATGATCCTTGAGGTTGAGATCGGCACGGTCGGCGGCGAGGAGGACGGCGTCGAGAACGCCATCAACGATAAGCTCTACACCACCGTCGACGACGCCTTGGCCACCATTGATGCCCTCGGTTCCGGCGAAAACGGCCGTTACATCACCGCACTGACCTTCGGCAACGTGCACGGCGTCTACAAGCCCGGCGGCGTGAAGCTGCGCCCGGAGATCCTCAAGGACATCCAGGCGCAGGTGGGCGCCAAGATCGGCAAGACCAGCCCGTTCGACCTCGTCTTCCACGGCGGCTCCGGCTCCTCCGAAAAGGAAATCGCGGACGCCGTCTCCTACGGTGTCATCAAGATGAACATCGACACCGACACCCAGTACGCCTTCACGCGCCCTGTGGCGGACCACATGCTCCGCAACTACGACGGCGTGCTGAAGGTCGACGGCGAGGTCGGCAACAAGAAGCTGTACGATCCCCGCGTCTGGGGCGCCTCCGCCGAGGCCGGCCTCGCGGCCCGCGTCGTCGAGGCAGCCCAGCAGCTCGGCTCCACGGGAAAGACGTTCTGAGCGTGTCCGACGAGTTCCGCAGGAACCTGATGGGTCCCGAGCCCACGCTCCTGCCGGCCGAGACCGAGGTCTATGCGGCGCTGGACGCCGGCCAGGAAGCACTGGACCTGGTGGAGGGCCAGCCCACATCCTCGCTGCTTTGGGCCGTGCTGGCCGAGGAAGCGTGGGACGAGGGCCGCACCATCGACTCCTACGCCTACTCCAGGGTCGGCTACCACCGCGGCCTGGATTCGCTGCGCCGCAACGGCTGGCGCGGCGTCGGGCCCATCCCGTGGGAGCACGAACCGAACCGCGGCTTCCTGCGCGCCCTGTACTCGCTGGGACGTGCGTCCGCCGCGATTGGCGAGGCTGAGGAGCCGGAGCGGATCGAGAAGTTCCTCAAGGACTCCGATCCCACCGCCAAAGCGGCCATCGAAGAGGAGAAGCGCTAACCCAGGCACCAGAGCAACGCGGGGTCACTTAGCGCCCATTCCTTAGCGGCGGATGGGCGCTAAGTGACCCCGCGTTGCTCTTAATCGACGACGGCGGACGCTCACCATTGGTGGGCGCCCGCCGTCGTGCGTGGGTGCGTGCGGGTGGGTGGGACTAGCTGGTCTTGGCCAGACCCGTGCGGGCCATTGCGTCCGCGTAGACGGTGTTCATTTCGTCGAGATACTGCTCCTGGCGGGCCGGGGTGCCGGCGAAGGCGCGGCCGCTGAGTGAGCGGACCTTGTAGGTCTTGAGGCCGCGGCGCCAGATCATGGGCACCTCGGTCTTGAGGAGCAGGTTGGCGAGGCGGTTGGCCTCGGTGCCGTGCGCCACGATGACGGAGGCGCGGGGAACAACCGCCAGGAACTTCAAGAGCGGCTTCAGCCCGGCGGAAATCTGGTCCGGCGTGAACTTGCCGTTCGGCTCACCCGGGACGTACCAGGGGTGGACGTTCCACGGCATGACGTATTCGGGGCGCAGGCCCAGCTTCCACTGGACGCCGAGCAGGCGCGCGGCCGCTTCCTCGTCGCCGGCGGTGATGAAGCCGGATTCATCTTCGGTGCCAATGTTGGAGAAGAGGCTGATGATGCGGCACTCGTCGATGTCGTGGATCGGGTCCACATAGGGGACATTCATGCCGGCTTTGGTGGACTGCAGCGTGTCGCACAGCTCGTTGACGGCCGCGACGCTAGGTTCGTAGCGGCGGCTCAAAAGCAGTTCGCGGGAATTTTCAGTGGCCAAGGCTGTCATATATTGCTGAGTCTCCTGCGGGATTGGTAACGCTGCCAGACCGTACACGGGTGAGCCGAGCACCGGGCACGCCAAATACGGAGTGGTTTGAAAATGTGGTGTGGACCGATTCCTGGTCGATCCTTATTAGTCTATCAAGCCCTGCGAAATGACGGGCCGGCCCGGCCTAACAATGGGTCCAGAGGGTGGTCAAATGTCTGCAGGCCACTGTGATCGGCTAAACTTGGGTGGTAAGAGCCCCGGACTCTGGCGTTGATGTTAAGAGCACAGCAACAGAGTCGGGGCATTCTCATGAACGGCGCTGACCTCCGGTGACCACCTTGGCGAATCAAGCACGGTGAATCATACGGTCGTCGGCCCGAACGAATGGGGGAGGATCCCATGCCAGCTATCGTGATCGTCGGAGCCCAATGGGGCGACGAAGGAAAAGGCAAAGCCACTGACCTGCTTGGCGGCCGCGTTGACTACGTCGTCAAGCCCAACGGCGGCAACAACGCCGGGCACACCGTCGTCGTGGGCGGTGAGAAGTATGAGCTCAAGCTCCTTCCGGCCGGCATCCTGAGCCCCAACGCGGTTCCGATCATCGGCAATGGCTGCGTGGTGAACCTCGAGGCGCTGTTCCAGGAGATCGATGGCCTCGAAGCCCGCGGCGCGGACACCTCCAAGCTGCGCGTCTCCGCCAACGCCCACCTTGTGGCGCCCTATCATCAGGTCCTGGACAAAGTCACCGAGCGTTTCCTCGGCAGCCGCGCCATCGGCACCACCGGCCGCGGGATCGGCCCGGCCTATATGGACAAGGTGGCCCGCCTCGGAATCCGCGTCCAGGACGTCTTTGATGCCTCCATCCTGCGCCAGAAGGTCGAAGGATCGCTGCGCCAGAAGAACGAACTCCTGGTCAAGGTCTACAACCGCCGCGATATCGAGGTGGACGAGATTGTGGAGTATTTCCTGTCCTTCGCCGAGCGCCTCCGCCCGCTGGTCATCGACAGCACCTACGTCCTGAATACCGCCCTGGACGAGGGCAAAGTGGTCCTAATGGAAGGCGGCCAGGCCACATTCCTGGACGTCGACCACGGCACGTACCCGTTTGTGACGTCCTCGAACCCCACGGCCGGCGGCGCCTGCGTGGGCTCCGGCATCGGCCCCACCCGGATCTCGCGCTCCATCGGCATCATCAAGGCGTACACCACCCGCGTGGGCGCCGGGCCGTTCCCCACGGAGCTGTTCGACGAGATGGGCATGTACCTGCAGAAGACCGGCGGCGAGTTCGGCGTCAACACCGGCCGGCCGCGCCGTTGCGGCTGGTACGACGCCGTGCTGGCGCGCCATGCCTCGCGGGTTAACGGCTTCACGGACTACTTCGTCACCAAGCTCGACGTCCTCACGGGCATCGAGCAGATCCCGGTCTGTGTGGCCTACGACGTCGACGGCGTCCGGCACGACGAAATGCCGATGACCCAGACCGAATTCCACCACGCCAAGCCCATCTTCGAGTTCTTCGACGGCTGGACCGAGGACATTACGGGCGCCCGCACGATTGCGGATCTCCCGGAGAATGCCAAGAATTACGTGCTGGCCCTCGAGAAAATCTCCGGCACCCGCTTCTCGGCGATCGGCGTCGGCCCGGACCGGGACCAGACCATCGTCATCAACGATTTGATCAACGACTGATACTGACTTGTGCAGTAACTGACGCACGACGGCGGCGGGTCACCTTGGAGGTGGCCCGCCGCCGTCGTTAAGCCGCTGCTGAGGGCTTCGAAGGGCCTTTCCAAAGCAGGAAAAAAGAAATTCGGATCGGTGCGTAACCTTTCGGGGTAGCCCGGCGATTACTCCTTTGTAAGCGCCGCCGGAACCTGGACCCCCATCGGGTATCCGGCTGGCCTTCCACTGAAAAAGCGGGCTGTTGGCTTCCCCATCGGGCCTCAGCCGGCCTTCGAACAAAAAACAAAGGACGTACATTTCTTATGAAGAGTGTTAGCAAGACCACCAAGATTGCTGTCGGCGCTGCGATTCTCGCAGTCGGAGGATTTTCCGGCATCGGCCTGGCCAACGCGTCCCAGGTGTCGAACACCCAGCAGGCCGAAGTGACGCCCGCCATCCCGGCAACCCCCGCGGTTCCGGAGACTCCGTCGGTTCCGGCGGCTCCGGAACTTCCCGCCGTGCCGGCTGTGCCTGCTGTGCCGGCTTCCCCGTCCGCTGACGGCTCCGCCGAGGGCGACGCCGGCGTCGAAAGCGCCGAGGGCTCCGCCACGGGTTCCATCCAGGCAGACAAAAACGGCGCCGCCCTTGAGGGCAGCGCCAACGGCGCCGCACATGCCAACGCTGACCTGAGTATTGCTGTTCCGGCCCTCCCCGGCGGCAAGGGTGTGCCGGCTACTCCTGCTGTCCCGGCACTTCCGGCCCTGCCGTCCGCCGAACTGCCTGAGCTCACCAAGTAGGCACCAAACGCCTTCCCTGGGAGGCCCCGGGGTGCGGCCGCTAGACTGGCCGCGGCCGCACCCCAGCAGTAACCGGAAGGACAGCCACTTGGCGGATCAGCTAAGCGATGACGAATTGTCAGCAGCCTTGGCGGGCGAGCCCTCGGGATTTAGTGCCGTCTACACAGTGGTTTCGCCCGCGGTACTCGGCTACTTCCGGGCCCGCGGTGTCGAAGATGCCGAGGCGCTCACCCAGGATGTGTTCGTGGCTATCCTGCCGAAACTGGCCACTGTCACCGGCGGGCACAAGGGCTTGAGGACCTTCATTTTCTCTGTCGCCCATGCCAGGCTCGTGGACTGCCGCCGGCGGGCCGAACGCACGCCGTATCTGGCCGAATATGATCCCCGGGATGACACCCGGTTTGCCGCGTCCGCCGAGGACGAGGCCCTTGGGTCCCTGGGCGGCATCTCGAACACCCTTGCCCGGCTGAACGAGGAGCAGCGGGAGGTGCTGGTCCTGCGGATCGTCGCGGACCTTTCCATTGAACAGGTGGCCGGCATTATGGACAAGACGCCGGGTGCCATCAAACAGCTTCAGCGACGCGGGCTCAGCGCCCTGCGCGAACTCGTCTCCGAAAAGGACCACGCAGCATCATGACCGGCACCCGCGAACCCCAGCAGGAGGGCAGCATCCAGGGGATGCTCCGTGATTCCAGCCTCGACGCATCCACCGAGCTCCGAAGCTCGCTGGAAGAACTCCTCGCCCTGGTTCCGGACTGTGCCCCTGCGCCCCGCGCCGACCTCGCGGCTCTGCTGGCCGCCGGTGCCCGCCGTGCCGCAGGCGGTGCCGCGGCAGCAACGACGACGGTGTTGCCCGCGGTCGTATCGGCGCCGGATCATAGCGACGAGGCACTGCCGGCTGGGGTTGTGAGCCTCGCCGAGCGCCGCGGACGGAAGCGAAGACTGGCAATCGTCGGCGGCGCCGTCGTAGGTGCCATGACCCTCGGCGCCGGTGCAGTGGCGGCCTCCAGCGAGGACTTCCGCCTCCGGGTCAGTGACACTGTGGGCGTCATCTTCCAGCCGTCCGGCGAGACACCCGAGGTGGCTCCTGAGCCCGGCCAGCCGTCACCGGCGGAGATTCCTGCAGCTCCCGTGCCGTCGATTGCGGCGAACGGCACCACGCCGCCGGCGGCAGAAAACATGCCGCAGGCTCCCGGATCCGTTGCGGGATCCGTTGCCGGGGATCCCGCGGCGCCGCCCGTCGCCGTTACGCCCCCAGCGGCGGGCCGCGGCGGTGTCCTTCCGGCGCCGGCTCGTGATCCGTTCGCGCCGGGGCTGCCTGGCCTGCCCGGCCCGGGCGAGGACCGGGGCCTTCCCCCGGTTCCGCTGCCGGCTCTTCCGGGTGTGCTTCCCACCCTCCCCGGCCAGCCCTAGCCTGCCCAGTCCGGTGCCCGCCCAGTCCGGTGCCCGCCCAGTCCGGTGCCCGCCGCGATGGCCCCGTCCGGGGCTCCCGGCAGGCAATCGTGCTTACGGAACACATCCGCGGATAGTGGGTTCTCCGGCCGGCGAGCGGCGCGGCGCGCGGCTTTTGCGACGGCGCAGCGGTGGCACTTGCGGCAGGCAGGCTGCGGGGCGGTTAGGCTGTGCTCATGGCCCACGTCAATGATCAGGCAGTCCTCGAACGGCTTATCCGCACCAAGGGGCGGTGGGCCATCGTGGGCCTCAGCTCGAACCAATGGCGTGCTGCCTACGACACTGCCCTGTTTATCCGTGACCGGCTGGGCATGGAGATCATCCCGGTAAACCCTGCCGCCGATCCCGTCCATGGCGAACCCGGGTACGCGAGCCTGGCCGACATTCCGGCCGGGAAGCGGCCCATCGACGTCGTCGACTGCTTTGTGAATTCGCAGCGGGTGGGGGCCGTCGTGGACCAGGCGATCGCCGTCGGCGCGAAAGCCGTGTGGCTGCAGTTGGGCGTCATTGATGAAGCGGCGGCGGCGCGGGCCGAGGCCGCCGGACTTGACGTCATCATGAACGCCTGCCCGGCGCAGGACGCACAGCGTTTCGGCCTGTAGGTCACGTCTGTGCAGCGTCCGTCAGAGACCGTTTTTTTGCCCTGTTAGTCTTCTGCTGACACCCCTTTATCCGAGCCCAGGATCACCCATGTGTGAAGACCACCCACCCGCGCTTCCCTCGAACCCGGGACGCCGGGCGGCTTTGGGAATCCTCGGTGCTTCCCTGGTGGCTGCGCTGGGCGCCTGCGCTGCGCCGGACGGCACCTCAGCGGGGCCCGCAGCCGCGTCCGGGGTTGCCTCTTGGACCGGGAGGGCGCTGCCCTCCGCGCTGGCGGCCGGGCACCGAAAGGCCGAGTTGTCCACGGTGTCCGCGGCCCCCGCAGCGCTCCGGCGCCCCGGAAGCAAACGCCTCCGGCGGAGCTTCATCCCCGACTTCAAGCTGCCGCCGGCGCAGGACGGCCTCGCGCCCGTGGTCACGAAGATCGATACGCAGCACCCCGTCGTGTTCCTCACCATCGACGACGGCGAGACCAGGACCCCGGAGATGGTGCGTCTTATGACCGAATACGACTACCCGGCGTCGATCTTCCTCGCCCGGACCTTCGTTCAGTCCGATCCGGCCTTCTTCAAGCAGTTCGAGGCGCAGGGAAGCCTGGTGGAAAACCATACGGTGAGCCACAACATCAACATGGTCAACCAGCTCGACTACGGGCACCAGTTTGCGGAAATCATCGGCATGCAGGACTATGCCCAGCAGCAGTACGGACGCCGCCCCACGCTGTTCCGGCCGCCCGGCGGCGCTTACTCCAACATCATGCGGCAGGCGGCCGCATCCGCCGGGATGCGAGCGATCATTACGTGGGAGGCCAAAGCCAACGCCGGCCGCATGGACTACCAGCATGGCAAGGTGCTGCGGCCGGGAGACATCGTCCTGATGCATTTCCGGCCCGAGTTCGCCGCAGACCTGGCGGCCTTCCGCGCGGCCCAGCTGGCCGCCGGCCTTGAGGTGGTGCTGCTGGAGGACTTCCTCGGCGCCGTCTGAGCCGCGCCGCCTGCCGGGCCACAATGTCGGTCGGGGGAAGTAGGCTCTAACCATGGATGTAGCTGCACTCCGGCGGTTGTGCCTCGGCTTCCCCGGTGTCTTCGAGGACTTTTCGTTCGGACCCGAGACTTCCGTGTTCAAAGTGCGGGCGGCGGTGTCCGGCGCCCGCCACGAAGCTAAGATGTTCGCACTCTCCGCCATGGCGGACGATGATTTTGCCGTGAGCCTGAAGTGCGAGCCGGCGCTGGCAGAACAGTTGCGCGCCGCGCACCCTGAAATCACCGGGGCCTGGCACCTGAACAAGACCCATTGGAACGGCGTTCGGCTGGACGGTTCATTGCCTGACTCGATGGTGTGCGACATGGTGGAGGACTCCTATGACCTCGTCGTCGCCACCCTGAGCCGGCGCCAGCAGGAACAGCTCGGCTGGGCCAGGCTGGCTCAGGACTCCGCCCGGACGGTGCGGCCGTGACCGGGCCGCGGATTGCCGCCGGTGAGCTTAACTACGAGGGGATCGGCTCCACGGAGCATGGGCCGCCGCCGGACGTCGATTGCCTGGTGACCCGGGCCTACATCGGCGAGGGCCTCGAGACGTACCGGCGCGTTGTCCGGGGGGTGTTCAGCTGGCAACTCCAGAAGCGGGCAGGGCTGCGGGTCCGGGCGGATTCCGGCGTCGTGGCTCCCGGGGCGCGCGTGGTGAGTGGCTTCGGCGTCGGACCGTTCCGGATCAACGCGCCCTGCGAGGTCGTCTGGGTCCGCCGGCCGGTGCCCGGCGGCGGGCCCCAGTCCGCGGGCTTCGGCTACGGAACACTCCCGGGACATCCGGTCCGCGGCGAGGAGGCTTTCGAGATTCTTATTGACCACAAGGGCGTTGTGACCATCCAAATCACGGCCTTCGGTGTTCCGTCCACTTGGTTCTACGCTGCCGGGGGCGCCCTGACGCGGCGGGCGCGGCGCCGCATCACGTCCCGCTACATCAGGAGCGCACAGGAATTGGCAGGAACTGGCACGGGAGGCTAGAGAGGCCTGCTGATCCCTCCTCTGATTGCAACGCGGGGTCACTTACGGCCCATAAATGTCCGGGCAATGGGCCGGATGTGACCCCGCGTTGTCCTGTTGCGAGAATGGAACACCATCCCGCCACACCGAAAGGCACCCCTGTGATCTTCATTGTCGTTAAATTCAAGGTCAAGCCCGACTGGGCGGAGCGCTGGCTCGGCCTCGTCGAGAACTTCACCCACACCACCCGGCAGGAACCGGGCAACCTCTGGTTCGACTGGTCCCGCAGCGTGGAGGACCCCAACGAGTTCGTCCTGGTCGAGGCCTTCAAGGACGACGCCGCCGGGGACCATGTCAACAGCGCACACTTCAAGCAGGCCATGGCGGACATGCCGCAGGCACTGCGGGAAACGCCGCAGATCATCAGCCGCCAGTTCGACGGCGAGGGCTGGGACCGGATGGGCGAGCTCACCATCTAGACCTCGTCGATTGCTCCGTAACCGCCCTTTTGGGACCCCAGAACGGCAGTTGCGGAGCAATCGATGGGAATATTGGGGCATGTGGATTGGCTGGATCGAATTCGACATCCTCCTCGGTGACGTTCACAGCCTGAAGGCGAAGCGCTCCGTGGTGCGCCCCGTGCTTGCCGAGATCAAACGCCGGTTCGATGTCTCCGTGACGGAGGCGGGATTGCAGGACCAGTACAGGCGGACCGTCATCGGCGTCGGGCTGGTCGCCTCGGACCGGGCGCACCTCGTGGAGGTCCTCGCCGCCGTGGAACGCTTCGTGGCGGCGCGCCCTGAACTCGGGATGCTCAGTGTCCGCCAGCGGGAACTCCGTAGCGACGACTGAGCGCCCATCGATTGCTCCAGATCCGCCGTTTTGAGGCTCGAAAAGGGCGGATCTAGAGCACTCGATGGATCATGTGGATAACTTCTGCGGTGCCGGCGCGGTTCTGGTTTTATGAGGGCATGAAGACCGCGCGCCCGCTGCCGGAGGAGCTCCAGAACCGTCCCTTTACGATTGCCGAAGCTGCAGAGGCTGGAGTGTCGCCCAAGCGGCTCCGCCACCGCTCCCTCGCAGCGCTGGGCAGGGGGATCCGTTCCTTGAACCCAACGCTGGAGCTTCCTCTGAGCGTGAGGGTGCGGCCTTTCGTTGAGGTCAATGAGCGATGCGCCGTGTCGCACCTCACCGCGGCGGAGCTTGGTTGGCTTCCGGCCCGGCGACAAAAGGAGGGACCGCAGATGTATCACATGATCAGGCCCGAGGGTGCTGCCCATCTCAACCGGCCACATGTCATCGTTCATCGGATGAAGCTCTACGACGACGAGATCACGCTCCTTGACGGAATTCCCATCACCACACCGGAGCGGACCTGGCTGGATTTGGCCGAAATGCTGACCGTGGACGAACTCGTGGTGGCCGGCGACAGCTGTGTCCGGGTGCCCCGGCGTGAATTCGAGGGCAGGGACCTGCCGTTGTGCAGCCTCGGGGATCTGCAGCGGATGATCGACCGCCACAAGGGAAAGCGTGGAATCTGCAAGGCCAAGCAAGCTCTCACACTCATTCGAGTAGGCTCAGATTCGCCGCAGGAGTCCTTGCTACGGCTTGCCATCGGTCGGGCCGGCCTTCCGGAGCCGGAGCTGAACGTGCCCATTATCGACGACGTGGGCACTCGGCACCACAAACCTGACTTGTCCTATCGGAAGTTCAGAATCGGTATTGAATACGAGGGTGAGCAACACGGTGATGAGGCGCAAATTGTCCGGGACATCGCCCGGTCCGACAGGTACACCGCCCTCGGTTGGACAGAGGTGCGCATCTCCAAGCGGCATATGGTCCATGATGCGAAAGCCGCGGTGGCCAAGATCCGCACCGCGATTGTCCAGGCCGGCTGGCGCCCGGGCCGGTAAACCAAAACGACTGCTCCGCAACTGCCGTTCTGAGGGTCCAGAAGGGCAGTTACGGAGCAGTCGACAGGATTGGGCGGCGGCGGGCGGCGGTGGGTGAAGCTAGCCGAAGTATTTCGGCAGGGTGGCCTCGTGGGCTTCACGCAGCGCCTCGAGGGTCATGGTTTCGACGCCGTTGATCTCCAGCGTGCCGCCCTCGGCATCCACGACGCCGATCCGGACGTGCGCGAAGCCGCGGGCGGTGCACATGTCCGTGAAGCGGATCTCCTCGGACCGGGGCACTGCCACGATGGCGCGGCCCTGGGACTCGGAAAACAGCGCTGTGAACAGGTCCACTCCGTCGCGGTCCAGGACGTCCTGCAGGGCGATCCGGGCGCCGACGCCGTAGCGCAGCGAGGACTCCACGAGGGCTGCGGCGAGGCCGCCTTCGGAGAGGTCGTGCGCGGAGTCCGCCATGCCGTCGCGGGAGGCGTTGATCAGGATGTGACCCAGCGCGCGTTCGGCGGCGAGGTCAACCTTGGGCGGCAGGCCGCCGAGGTGTCCGCGCATGTTGGACCATTCCGAGCCGTCCAGTTCCGCCGCCGTCGTGCCCAGCAGATAGATGGCCTGGCCGTCCTCGCGCCAGCCCGACGGTGTGCGGCGGGCGACGTCGTCGAACTTGCCCAGCACGGCCACTACCGGAGAGGGGTGGATCGGCGTCGAGCCGGTCTGGTTGTACAGCGAGACGTTGCCGCCGGTGACCGGAATACCCAGCACCATGCAGGCGTCGGACAAGCCCCGGATGGCTTCGGCCAGCTGCCACATGACGTCGGGGTCCTCGGGCGAGCCGAAGTTCAGGCAGTCGCTGACAGCCATCGGCACGGCGCCGGATGTGGCGACGTTGCGGTAGGCCTCGGCCAGTGCCAGCTGCGCGCCGTGGTATGGGTCGAGGTAGGTGTAGCGGCCGTTGGCGTCGGTGGCCAGGGCCACCCCCAGGCCGGTCTCCTCGTCCACCCGGACCACGCCGGCGTCGTCCGGGAATGACATGGCGGTGTTGCCGCCGACGTAGCGGTCGTACTGGTTGGTGATCCAGGACTTGCTGCACATGTTGGGCGAGGCGACGAGTTCGGTGATGGCGGCGGCCAGTTCCGCGGGGGCGGACGGGCGGCCGGCGTCCTGCACGGACCCGGTGAAGGCGTCCGCCTGCACGGCGTCCTGCCACTCGGGGCGGGCATAGGGCCGGTCATAGACCGGACCGTCGTGGGCCACGGTGCGCGGGTCGACGTCGACGATGACCGCGCCGTCCCAGGTGATGATCAGGCGGCCGGTATCGGTCACCTCGCCCAGCCAGGAGTACTCCACGGCCCACTTGTCCATGACGGCTTCGAACGCGGTTACGTTCTCCGGAGTGACGACGGCCATCATGCGCTCCTGCGACTCGGACATCAGGATTTCGCCCGGTGTCAGGGTGGGGTCGCGCAGCAGGACGGAGGTCAGTTCGACCTCCATGCCCCCGTCGCCGTTGGAGGCGAGCTCGGACGTGGCGCAGGAAATACCGGCGGCGCCCAGGTCCTGGATACCCTCGACCAGGGAGGCCTTGAACAGCTCCAGGCAGCACTCGATCAGGACCTTCTCGGCGAAGGGGTCACCCACCTGGACGGCCGGACGCTTAGCCGGCCTGCCGGACGAATCAGTGTCGTCGAAGGACTCCGAGGCCAGCACGGAGGCGCCGCCGATGCCGTCGCCGCCGGTGCGGGCGCCGAAGAGCACCACCTTGTTGCCCTTGCCGGACGCGTTGGCGAGGCGGATGTCCTCGTGCCGCATGACGCCGACGGCGAGGGCGTTGACCAGCGGGTTGCCCTGGTACACCGAGTCGAAGACCATTTCGCCGCCGATGTTCGGCAGGCCCAGGGAGTTCCCGTAGCCGCCGATGCCGGCCACAGCACCGTGCATCACGCGGGCGGTGTCCGGGTGGTCAATGGCGCCGAAACGCAGCGGATCCATCACAGCCACCGGGCGGGCGCCCATGGAGATGATGTCGCGGACAATGCCGCCGATGCCGGTCGCGGCACCCTGGTACGGCTCCACGAACGACGGCGAGTTGTGGGACTCGATCTTGAACGTCACGGCCCAGCCGTCGCCCAGGTTCGTGACGCCGGCGTTTTCGCCGATGCCCACCAGCATGTCCTTCTTCATCTCGTCGGTGACCTTGTCGCCGAACTGGCGCAGGTGGTTCTTCGAGGATTTGTAGGAGCAGTGCTCGCTCCACATCACGGAGTACATGGCCAGTTCGGCGCCGGTCGGGCGGCGGCCCAGGACCTTGACGACCTCGTCGAACTCGTTCTGCTTCAGGCCCAGCTCGGCCCAGGGGAGTTCGACGTCCGGGGTCTTGGCCGCGTTCTCGACGGTGTCGATGTTGAACTTCCGGGCGGTCTCCGCGGGCGCCGCCACTGCGCGTGTCTCCGTCATTTGTTGTCTCCCACGATCTTGTTCAGTACAGAGGTGAAGAAGCCGAGGCCCTCGGTGCCGGAGCCGTTTTCGGGGCCGAAACCGGTCTCCACGGCGTGCTCCGGGTGCGGCATGAGGCCCACCACGTTGCCTGCGGCGTTGGAGATGCCGGCGATGTCGCGGCGGGAGCCGTTCGGATTGAAGCCGACATAGCGGAACACGACCCGGCCCTCGGCCTCTAGAGCATCCAGGGTCTTCTCGTCCGCGATGTACTGGCCGTCCTGGTTCTTCAGGGGAACAGTGATTTCCTGGCCGGCGGCGTAGTCCCGGGTCCAGGCGGTGGTGTTGTTCTCCACCCGCAGGATCTGGTCGCGGCACATGAACAGCAGGCCATCGTTCTTGATCATCGAGCCGGGCAGCAGGTGCGATTCGGTGAGGATCTGGAAGCCGTTGCAGATGCCCAGAACGGGCAGCCGGGCGTCTGAGTTGGCGGCGTCGATGATCCTGGCCATCAGCGGCGCGAACCGTGAGATGGCGCCGGCCCGCAGGTAATCGCCGTAGGAGAACCCGCCGGGAATCACGACGGCGTCGACTTCACCGAGGGTGGTGTCTGCGTGCCAGAGGGGCACCGGGGTGGCGCCGGCCAGGCGGACCGCGCGGACGGCGTCGCGGTCGTCCAGGGTCCCGGGGAAGGTGACGACGCCGATCCGGGCGCCGGCGAGGCCCGGGTTGGCCTTGGCGGCGGTGGGGCTACCGATCAGGGGAATTTCAGTCATCTCAGGCCTCGACGACCTCGACGTTGACGACGTCCTCGATGACCGGGTTGGACAGCAGGGTCTCGGCTGCGTTCCGGGCCTGGGCCAGGATCTCCTCGGTCACCTCGCCGTCGACCGTCAGTTCAAAGCGCTTGCCCTGACGGACAGAGCTGAAGGCGGTGAAGCCCAGCCGGGGGAGTGCCCCCGCGATGGCCTTCCCCTGCGGGTCGAGAATCTCGGGCTTGGGCATGACGTCGACAACGATCCGGGGCATCCGGCAACTCCTGTGCGTGAGCGTTGGGTAAGGGCGCAGCGGAGTGGTGCCGTCTCACGCCGATACCGCTGTGTGCTGGGGACAACGTGAAAGGGCGCTCCGCGAGCTTGCACGCCCATTCTACCGGCCGCGGCGGCACCGGCCGTCTTCGCCCGGCAAGTGTGAACCGCTCCGGGAAAACGGCCGGGTGGCGGGAGCTGTCACACATCGCGGGCACCGGCGCGGGCTATGGTTTCCGCAGTGGACGGTCAGTAGGATGTGCCCATGTCTGAGAAATCAAAATCCGTGCTGTTGCCCGTCGTCGCTGCAGCCGTCTTTGCGGGCCTCGGCCGGATGGTCCTGCAGAAGATCAAGGCGGACCGTGCGGCGAGGGAAACGAACGTGGCCGGACCCCTCGATGAGAAGACCCGCGCCTGGATCAGTGACGTGGTCCGGACCCCGCGGCAATAGCAGCACGGCACGCCCGGGCAGCCTGTCGAATTGTGTGACAAGTTCTAAATTGCTCTTTGTGTTCTATGTCATATCTGGCTCTCAGTCTGTACTGTTTGAATCGGCTGGTATCCGTCGGTGCAGTTCGAGCCACCGCTCATTCCGCCCCGCCAGTCAATTGAACCCGGCAACGACGCTGGGACCGATCCTTATGAAAGGTTCAACCACACGTGAAATCACCAGGAAAGAGCTTCCTTCGAAGCGGGGGACTCCGGAGGGCCGCGGCACTGACCCTGGGCCTGCCGGTTCTCTTGTCAACAGTCGCCATTGCCCCCGCCACGGCGGCGCCCGCGCAGGGACCGTCCATCGCAGGAGTCGCGCAGAAGACGCCGGCGCAGAAGAATCTGGATCCGAACAGCTACAAGGACGGCCGCTACATCGTTGTCCTGGCGGAAAAGCCGTCGGCCACCTACGACGGCGGAACCGCGGGGCTCTCAGCCACCAAGCCGGAGTCGGGCAAGAAGCTGGACACCGCCAAGCCTGAAGTCCAGCAGTATGAGGCGCACCTCGAGCAGAAGCAGGCCGAAGTTGCCGGCCAGCAGAACGTCCAGATCAAGCGCCAGTTCACCTCGGCGGTCAACGGTTTCAGCGCAAACCTGACGTCGGACCAGGCCATCAAGCTCGCCAAGAACCCCGGCGTCCTGGTAGTTGCCCCCGATACGGAGAACGCGCCGGACTACTCCAGTACCGACTTCCTCAAACTCAGCGGCGCCAACGGCACCTGGAACACGAAATTCGGTGGCCAGGCCGGAGCCGGCAAGGGCGTCGTCGTCGGCGTCATCGACACCGGCTACACCCCGGGAAGCGCCTTCTTCGCAGGCGAGCAGGTCCAGCCCCTCGTCGGCAATCCTGTGATCGGCGTCCCGTACCGCACCGCAGACGGCAAGATCGCGATGCTCAAGTCCGACGGCGACACCTTCATCGGGGAGTGCCAGAAGGGCACAGGCACCGGCGCGGCCTTCGACGGCTCCGCGTGCAACTCCAAGGTCCTCGCCGCCCACTACTTCGCCGATGACTTCCTGAACTTCGCGACCCCTGCACCGCAGGAACAGATCTCCCCGATCGACGTCGCCAGCCACGGCACACACACAGCCAGCACCGCCGCCGGAAACGCCAATGTCGAAACGTTTGTTGACGGCCGCAGCTTTGGCCTGACCAGCGGGATCGCCCCGGCCGCCAAGCTGTCCGTCTACAAAGTCTGCTGGGAGGACGCGAACCCCAACACGGGCGGCTGCTACAGCTCCTCCTCGGTCGCGGCCATCGACCAGGCCATCCAGGACGGCGTCGACGTCCTGAACTACTCCATCTCCGGTTCCACCACCACCACCACGGATCCGGTGTCCATGGCGTTCCTGTCGGCCGCCTCGGCAGGCATCTTTGTCGCCGCCTCGGCTGGTAATTCGGGCCCGACGGCGAGCACCGTCAACCACGGTGCCCCGTGGCTCACCACGGTGGCTGCGAGCAGTTTCTCCCAGGAACTCCAGGGTACCGTCGAGTTCTCGGACGGCAGCAAGTACCGCGGTGCCAGCATCATGAACCGCACGGTCGCCAACGCCGGCGTTGTGCTGGCTGCCAGCGCGGCCGCCACGGCCGGAAATGCGAGCGCTGTCCTCTGCGCTCCGGGCAGCCTGGACCCCTCAAAGGTTGCCGGCAAGGTTGTGGTCTGTGACCGCGGCGTTATTGATCGCGTCGCCAAGAGCACTGAAGTCAAGCGCGGCGGCGGTGTGGGCATGATCCTGGTGAATGTCACCAACTCCTCGCTGGACGCGGACAAGCACCCTGTGCCGACCGTCCACGTGAACCCGCCGGCCACCGAGGCCATCAAGGCCAAGGTGACCGCCAACCCGGCCATCACGGTCTCCCTCGTCAACAAGGACACCACAGGCCTGGCCGCAGAGGCCCAGCCGCAGATCGCCGGATTCTCTTCCCGCGGACCGCTTCTGGCGGCCGGATCTGACCTGCTCAAGCCTGATGTTGCTGCTCCCGGTGTTGCCGTCCTGGCCGGCGTCTCGCCGATCGGTACGGGTGGGGACAACTTCGGCTTCCTGTCCGGTACCTCCATGGCCGCCCCGCACGTGGCCGGCTTCGGTGCGCTCATCCTGGGCAAGAATCCCAACTGGTCCCCCGCCGTCGTGAAGTCTGCCATGATGACCACCGCTAGCGACGTCAAACTCGCCAACGGCAGCAAGGACAAGGATGTCTTCGCCACCGGCGCAGGCCAGGTGGATCCGGCCCGTGTGCTGGATCCGGGCCTGGTCTACGACGCCAGCAACGACGATTACCTGGCGTTCATCCAGGGCACCGGCATTGACCTCGGCATCCCGGGTCTGGCCACCACCAAGCCCCGCGACATGAATGTGCCGTCCTTCGCGCTGGGCAACCTGACCGGCAAGATCGAGGTCACCCGGACACTGACGGCGCTGACCCCGGGCACCTACCGGGTCAAGACCGACCTTCCCGGTGTCAAGGTCACTGTGAGCCCGTCCATTCTGACCTTCGGCGCAGCCGGCGAGAAGAAGACGTTCAAGGTGTCCTTCGAAAACCAGAGTGCTGCTTTGGGTAAGTTCGCGATGGGTTCACTGACCTGGCAGGGTGCCAATAAGAACATCGCCTCCCCGATCGCGGTCCGTCCGCAGTCGGTCGTGGCGGCTCCTGATGTCGCCTTCACCTCCGAGGGCGGCACGGGCTCCGGCGATATCAAGCTCGTCTCGGGCAGCAATAACCCGATCAGCATGACCCTGGACGGTCTCTCCAAGGCGGATTCCTCCGCCATCGAGCTGGTCCCGGGCGAGGCGATTTTGGGGGCGACCAACGCCTCGAACTACGCCAAGACGGTCGAGGTTCCGGCCGGCAGCCCGCTGGCGAAGTTCTCGGTCCTCTCCGCGGACCCGAATGCCGACTTCGACATGTTCGTGGTGAATCCCGCCAACCAGCTGGTCCAGGTCGCCACCTCGTCAGCGAGCGAATCGCTGTCGATCCCCAACCCGGCGCCGGGAACATATCGGATCTTCGCCAACCTGTACGCCAGCCCGAACGGCCAGCCCACCAAGGCCAGCGTGGACGCCGCCGTCCTGGGCGCCGACACGGGCAATGCGACGCTGACGCCCAACCCGCTGCGCCTCGCCAACGGCACTGCCGGCAAGGTCACGCTGAACTGGAAGGGCCTCGCCGTGGGTTCCTACATTGGCCGGGTCACGTTCGCCGGCGCCAGTGAGCCGACGTTCGTCAGCGTGCTGGTGACCCCGGCAGGCGCCGTCGTGGTCCCGCCGACGTCCGAGGACCAGGACAGCAATGCGGGTCCGGGCGAGAGTGGTGACACCGGCCACGACGGCAAGGACAAGAAGGACAAAAAGGAGAAGGGCAAGAAGGTGAAGAGTGAGAAGGGGAAGATCCAGAACGAGGATCTTCTCCAGGCTCCGAACAACGCCATCTAGCCGTAAGGCCGCATTCTAGCGACGGCGACGGCCGGCGGTTTCCACCGCCGGCCGTCGCTGTTTAATAGTGCCGCCGGTGAGGGCTTGCTGTTCTTTCGCGGCTAGTCAGATTGCGCCGGTGGATCCCGCAGTCCCGCCAAGCAGCGGTGCCATCGCCCGCCAGCGGGCGATCTCGCAGCCGTCTGTGCGGCTGAATCCGCTGTGTACTTCGCGCCCCTGGAACCGGCCGGTCACCACGGCCACCTGCGGGCCGCCGTACTGCTGAGTGCACATCTTCGGCGGCCCGGGCTTGGGGAAGAAGACGTCTTCACCGAAGCGCTGCACGGCGTCGAGGGCGGCAGCAGAATCGGGCAGAGTGCAGCCTTCGGAGAGGGCGCCGTCGTCGGCCCTCAGCCGGAACGTGTACTCGGGGCCTCCCGGGGCCTCCGTCAGGCGGATGGCGAGGTCGATCTGGTGCCCGCTGTGCGGATCGTGGGGAGCTGTCATTGCTGTCCGTCCTTGCTGTCGAGGCCATCCGAGGGGGCCCGGGCCTGGCTCATTGACTGCAGCAGCGGCGTGAGCTCCCGCAGCAGCCGTGCCCGCAGCTCCTGGGATTCGGCCGCGAAGGCCCGCTGGTATTGAACGTACTCGGCCTTGCCGTCCGGCGTCTCGATCCTGATGGCCGGATAACCCCACTCTTTCAGATCATAGGGCGAGGCCTGCATATCCATGGCCCGGATCCGCCACGAGAGTTCAAAGCAGTCCATCACCAGTCCGCTCGGCAGCAGCGGCGCAAGTTTGTAGGCCCACTTGTACAGGTCCATGTTGGCGTGGAGGCAGCCGGGCTGTTCCATGGTCCGCTGGTTCTCGCGGCTCGGCGCCAGGCTGTTCAGCGGCTCGGCGTCCGGAGTGTAGAAGCGGAAAGCGTCGAAGTGCGAGCAGCGGATCCGGTTCTCCTCGACCACCTGATCCGTGCGTCCGGAACCAAGCCGCAGCCGCAGGTACTCGTGGCGCAGCTTGAACTTGTCCTGCCGGTAGACCATGGCCCATTCGTGCAGCCCGAAGCAGCCGAACTGGGCAGGCCGCGCGGCGGTCCCGCTGAGGATGATCCCGGCGAACTGCAACGCGTCCCGGCGGTCGCGCAGGAACGCGTCGACGTCGACGGTCACGGCCGGGGTGCCCGCCGGTAGCCCCGCGGCGGCGAATTCGCCGTCGTCGGGAGCGCGGTAATACTTCCAGCTGGCCCGCTCGGCCACGGCAGGGCCGGAAAGCACGACGCCGGCGCCCGGGTGCCAGCGCAGCAGCTGGCCGGGCTTCTGCGTGTAGTAGGTGAAGAGGAAGTCCTCCACCGGGTGCTTGCGGCCGGCCGACCGCCGGGCAAGGTAGGGATCCGAGTAGTGCCGGACGCGTTGCTGGTAGTCGGCCTGACGGGGGAGCCAGTCCTCCTGCGGGAGGTGCAGCAGCTTAGACAGCTCCGCCGGTGGAGCCCAGGACGTCCCTGGCTGCGTTCCAGGCGGCGATTTCGCAGCCGTCTCTCAGGCTGAAGCCCGCCTCCACCGGAGTACCGTCGACGACGCCGGTGACAGTTGCCTGTTGCGGGCCGCCGTACTGCTGGGTGCAGGCCTGGTCCTTCGCCCGCGGGACGGGGCTGAGCAGCGCTGCATTGTTCTTCAGCGCGGTGCACGCCGTGGCGGCGCCGGGGTGCTGGCTTTCGGCTGCGGCCACGCCGTTCTGGCAGACGAGCGTGAAGTTCGAGGCGGCCCCGGTCTCGGAGGGCTTGACCATGATGGCGAGTTCGGCGTTGCCCGGGCCCGGGCCGGACGTCACCGGCGCGGCGGACGGGGAGGGTGCCGGGGCCGTGGTCTCGGTGTCCGGCGGGGTGGTTGCGGAGGAAGAGGGGCCGGGCCCGGTGCTCGCCGGGGCGGGGCTGCCGGATGTACTTGACGGGCCGGGCGACGGCGTGGTTCCGCCGCCTTGGGTGCAGGCGGCCAATCCGGCCACCGCCACCAGAACGAGCGCCGCGTGGCTCAGTTTCTTGCGCATCAGCAGTCCTCCTCTGTTTCGCCCAGTCTACCGCCGGGGAGCGTCCCCGGCGGCGGCCTTTGTGGCTGCGATCAGCTCCGTCATGGAGGCATGCAGCTGTCCGGCTTGTTCCCGGGTCAGGCCAAGCCGGGCCATCATGGTGCCGGGGACCGCGGTCGCCTGTTCCCGGAGCGCGGCCCCGCGCTGAGTCAGGCGCACGGCCAGGGCCCGTTCGTTTCCCTCCATCCGTTGGCGGGTGATCAAGCCGGCCGTCTCAAGCCGGCGCAGCAACGGCGAGATGGTCGCCGGCTCCTGGGCCAGGGCCCCGCTGATGTCCCGGACGGAACGGGGACTTGATTCCCAGAGGCACAGCATCACGAGGTATTGCGGGTGGGTCAGGCCGAGCTCATCAAGCACGGGTTTGTACGCGCCGACCACGCTCCGGGACGCCACGGTGAGTGCGAAGCAGAGCTGGTGTTCGAGCAGGAGATCGTCCTGGGTGCCTTCGGTCGGAACCGTCGCAACCGTCACGTCCGTCACAGGAGCCTCCTCAGATAGTTAGTGCACTAATAATTAGTGTACACTCTTGTTAACATCTCGTTTTTAGGAGTGGATAGCGATGGCAAAGGAAAACGCCTCCCAACGGTTCATGCGGGCAACCGGCAAGCTCCGGATGATTTTCGGCCCGGCCAACCGCAGCCCCCTCGGCCACGAGATGACAGAGCAGAACAGGCAGCTGCTGGCGCAGCGCCAGGCCGAGACCCGGCAGTGGGAGACCCTGCACCGGCCCGACGGCAGCACGTATGTGGTACCCCGGAACCCCGAGGATAAATCCCTCCGCTAGACAGCACACGCGCCTTTTGGGCACCGCCCAGGCCGGTGGGGTGCCCGCAAGCCACAGGGATTCATGCCGAAATATCCATCTGGGTTAGCCAAGCCTTTTCGCGCCGTCGGGCGTAAAATAAGGGCACCGGCTCGGTCGTCTTGAGGCGCACTAGGCTGCATCGGTCCCGCTTAACCTGGAGGCAGGAGAGGGGGTGGGAATTGTGGCACATACAATCGGCGGCTTCATGAGGGTGACCGACAGGGCGAGGCTCCTGTTTGGACCCGCGACCCGGGGTGACACCAAGGCGCCCGTAATTCACCGGCACGATGATTTCGAGCTCGCTTCGGAACAGGAACTGTCATCGTTCGAGGTCGAAAGCGACTCGAGCGGGCATCACTACGCTGTTCGCAGGGAAGATCTCTGGAAAGAAGAGGTCTGATCACTGCCGTTTCGGCGAAAGGAGCGGCGCGCGCCGCTCCTTTGGCCGTTCAATGGCTGTGATTCCGCGGGTCAGCGCCCGGTGCCGCCATAGACCGTTGCGTCGTCTTCGCTGTCCAGGTCGAAGGCCTTGTGGATGGCGCGCACGGCGTCGTCCAGCAGATCAGCGTGTGTGACGACGGAGATGCGGATCTCCGAGGTGGAGATCATGTTGATGTTGATCCCTGCTGCGGAAAGAGCCGCGAAGAAGCGTGCCGAGACGCCCGGGTGGGAGCGCATTCCGGCGCCGATCAGGGACAGTTTGCCGATCTTCTCGTTGTATTCGATGCTCTCGAAGCCGATCCGGTCCTGGGCGGAGTGCAGGGCGGCCAGGGCTTCGGCTCCTTCGACGATCGGCAGGGTGAAGGAGATGTCGGTCCTGCCGGTGCCGTGGGTGGAGACGTTCTGGACGATCATGTCGATGTTCGAGTGCGCATCCGCTATGACCTGGAAGATCGCTGCAGCCTTGCCGGGGATATCCGGAACTCCGACCACCGTGACCTTCGCTTCGGAGCGGTCGTGTGCAACGCCGGAGATGATTGGCTGCTCCAAGGCAACTCCCTCTTGGGTGGTGATTTTGTCGTCGGCGCTGGGCAGGACCCAGGTGCCTTCGTTGTGGCTGAATGAGGAACGGACGTGCAGCGGCATCCCGAAGCGGCGCGCGTACTCGACGCAGCGCAGGTGCAGGATCTTGGCTCCGGACGCCGCGAGTTCCAGCATCTCCTCGCTGGAGATACGGTCGATTTTGCGGGCGGACGGGACGACGCGCGGATCGGCGGTGTAGATGCCGTCCACGTCGGTGAAAATCTCGCAGACGTCGGCGTCGAGGGCGGCGGCCAGCGCCACCGCCGTCGTGTCCGAGCCGCCGCGGCCCAGCGTGGTGACCTCGTGGGTGTTGCGGCTCATGCCCTGGAACCCGGCGACGATCGCGATGTGTCCTTTGTCGAGGGCGGTGCGGATGCGGTGCGGGTCGACGTCGATGATCCGGGCCTTGCCGTGGATCCCGTCCGTGATCATGCCGGCCTGGGAGCCGGTGAAGGACTGGGCCGAGGCGCCGAACTTGTTGATGGCCATGGCCAGCAGCGCCATCGAGATCCGCTCGCCGGCGGAAAGGAGCATGTCCATTTCCCGGGCCGGAGCCGAGTCAGTGACCTGCGCGGCGAGGTCGAGGAGTTCGTCGGTGGTGTCGCCCATGGCCGAGACGACCACCACCACTTCGTCGCCGGCGTTCTGGGCATCCACGACGCGCCTGGCGACGCGCTTGATGCCCTCCGCGTCCGCGACCGAGGAACCGCCAAACTTCTTCACCACCAGGTGCTTGGTGGCGGTCGAGGCGACGGGCAGCTCCTGCGGCTGCGGTCCGGGCTGGACTTCGGTAGTGGGCAGACTCATGCGCGCACCCTCACTGGATCATCGGGGTTCTGGGCCAAGCAACCAAACGGCGCGACGGCGTAACTTCTCAGCCCAGTTTATCGCCGGGACCGCCCCGCTACGGAATTGTGACCGAATGGCAGACAGCCGGCCCGTCACCTCTGGACATGCCCGCTCCCGCGGATCAGGATTGGGCATATGGCCGGTGTGTCCATCCGCGGGCGCCGGTGCTGGGCATGTCCACGGGGTTGGAGGCTCAAACGGTGGACGAGGACGAGGACGAGCTTGGATATGAGCTGATCGGCGCCGGGACCGCCCGTGACGGTTTGCACGGTGCCGGCGAATGGCAGAGTGGCGACGACCAGGACGGCGGGCCACGCCTGGCCGCCGGCCGCGCGTCCCTCGCTTTCCGGGCGGCCGTTCTGGACTGCCTGCGGGCCGTGCTCACGCTGAGGTTCTGGCTGATGATGGTAGCGGTATTGCTGTTGTCTTGGGGTGCGGGCATGCTGCTGGTCTTCGTGCCGGTCACGGGCGGCGATTTGCAGGGCGACTCTCATCGGTGGGCGTACATTCTGACCGCGGCAACGTTGACCTTGGTGGCCGCCTTGGTGGGGGTGCGGTGGGGTCTCGGTTCGCGCGGCGGGGCTACTGGCCTCCCGGATTCGGAGCCGGGGTCCGAGCCGGGCAGGGGCGGTGGCCCTTTACGCAAGTGGTTCGCGGCTGCGTCACGGGGCGTCGTGTTCTCCGTGGTGGCCTTCTTATTTCTGCTGGTCCTGGCCCTCGCATCCGGTGGGCCGGTGGAAGTAGCGGCTGTTGCCGGGGCTGTCATGGTCATGGGGTTTGCGGTATTCGGCGGCATCGGTGCCGGCGCCGCTGCCTGGTTCCGGCCCGGCGTCGCGCGAACTGCCGCCTGTGCCATAGCGGCGTTCCTTTTGCTGGGAAACGTGGTGGCGGTGGTCGCGCTGCTCCCGGCGGTGCGGGCGTACGAGCCGGCCCTGGTGGTCATCAATATCGAGCGCAATGACTTGGGGCGGGTGGTGTACTTCGAATGTTCGCCCGAGTTCTCGGGGATGACCGAGGTGTTCCACACCGAGCGGATAGTCTGGCTGGCGGGTTCGAACCCGGCGATTATCTTTGCGCTGCTGGCCGGCGAGGCATCGTCTCAGCCGGAGTTCCTCGGCTGGTTGCCGGGTGAACTCCAGGCCGCTGCCGAAGGCCGGCATGTCCTGTGTCTTGAAGCGAAGCCGTTGGGAGAAGCCGGTCTGCAGGTCCCGCTGGCCCTGAGCGGCCTGGTGGTTCAGGGAATGCTGGCGGGGATCTTCCTGATCGGAGGGGACGCTTCAGCCCGACGGCGCGAGGCTGCTCCGAGCTGAGGGCCGGTGGGCCGGTTGGGTGCCGGCAAGACCGGTCGATCGCCGTCTTCGGAGAACAGCCAGGCGGCTAGGGGTTCATGGGAGATAGCGCGTGGCGTCGGGCGGTCTCGGAAGCGAAGGAACGCGTCGGCGTCGTCGGCCCATAGCTGGCACAACAGCAGCCGGCCGGTGCGGATCGCGCCGCAAGTTTCCATCACCACAGTCCGTGCGGCTCAGTTCAGGGCGTTGCGGCGGCCTTCGAAGGCGCGGCCGAGAGTCACCTCGTCGGCGTATTCGAGGTCTCCGCCCACGGGCAGGCCGGACGCCAGCCGGGTGACGGCGATCCCGATCGACTTGAGCATCCGTGCGAGGTAGGTGGCCGTGGCCTCGCCCTCGAGGTTGGGGTCGGTGGCGAGGATGATTTCCTGGATGGCGCCGTCGTTGAGGCGGGTGAGCAGTTCGCGGATCCGCAGCTGTTCGGGGCCGATGCCGGCGATCGGGTTAATCGCTCCGCCGAGCACGTGGTACCGGCCGCGGAACGAGCGGGTGCGCTCCACCGCGAGGACGTCTTTGGATTCCTCGACGACGCAGATGATCGACGGGTCCCGGCGGGGGTCGCGGCAGATGTTGCACAGTTCCTGCTCGGTGACGTTGCCGCAGGCCGTGCAGAACTTGACCTTTTCCTTCACCGTGGTGATGGCATCGGCGAGCCGCTTCATGTCCTGCGGATCCGCCTCGAGGATGTGGAAAGCCAGCCGCTGGGCGGACTTGGGCCCGACTCCGGGAAGGCGTCCGAGCTCGTCGATCAGCTCTTGAACTGCACCTTCGTACACAATTTCCTCGTTCGGTTGGGATGGTTGCGGGCGTGGTGCCCTGCGGGCTGGCTAGAGGCGAGGCTGCAGCGGGCTTCCGTCCAGGGAGCGCTCTTCCACCAGTTTTCCGCCCAGAATACGCTCGACGGCGGCACGTCCGAAAACACCCGATTCCTCGATCGTTTGGTCATCCGCGCTGGGGATGTCCTGGACGTAGGTGGTGCTGGCGGCACGGGCCGGAGCCTTGGCGCGTCCGGCCTCGGCCTCCGGGCTGTTGGACAACCGCTGGTACAGACTCTGACGGTCCGCCGCGATTGACTCAGGGGCAGAAGCGGGCGCCGCAGTTGCCGGCGCGGCGGGCGCGGCCATCGGTGGCGCGCCGACGGACGCCACAGAGGCGGCAGCACTGGCAGCACCAACGTGCACCAGTTGCGCGGAGTCTTCCCAACCGTTCGACGGGGAGACTGCAGGCTCATAAACGGCGGAAGCCGGCACTGCTGCGGCATATTGCGGGATCTGTGCTGCCGCGGGCTCGTAGTGCGGCGGTTCCGGCTCGCGGGTGAGTTCCGGGGCCGCGGTTTCTGCCGGCGGGTGGTGCCCGGCGTTCGATTCCGTGCCGACGGTCCAGATTCCGGGAGCCTGTTCGACGGCGCGGGCCCACGGATCGTCGGCGGTGTCGGGCGCCTGCGGGCTGGGAGCGGTGGTCGACGATGCGCGGGCGGCGGCGGCCGGGGCCGGCGCCGGGGCGGCAGCCCTCTTCCGGGCGGGAGCAGCCGCAGGTTGGGCGGGCCGCGGCGCGACGGGGGCCGAGGGATCCCAGTCCAGGGGCGGTTCCTCGTCTAGGGGCGGGGCGTCCTCATCCCGCGGCGGACCCCAGTCATCGTCGGGGTAGGCGGGGCCCCCCGCGGACTCGGCGGGCTCGGCGGACTCGGCGGACTCGGCGGGCCGAGCCGGCTGCGGCGGGGCAGGTTCCGGCGCCACTGGGCCTGAAGGCTGCAGGGCTGTGGCGGCCGGAGTCTGTTCGTGGGAAACCGGCTGCCAGGTATCCGGTGCGGGCGTGGCGGGCGCCGGGGAAACCGGCACCGGTGACGGCACTGGCACTTGCGCCGGCACTGGCATCGGGCTCGTGTCGACCGGTGCGAAGGAGGCCGCCGGTGAAGCCGCGGGTTCCGGGACGGTGCCCGCCTCGTTAGGGTCCTGCCCGGCGGCGGGGCTCAGGCCCCAATCAGCATCGGTGGACGTAACCGGGACGTCCCGGCTAACGGGTGCTTTTGGGTTTGGTTCAGAGCTCGCTGCGCTGTTGGTGCCGCCGGCGACGGCGTTGATCTGGCACTCGATGCCGATGGTCTGGTGGATGGCCTGACGCAGGTTCTCGGCGTGATCGGCCCGGCCGAACGCGCCGGCCAGGCCGGAAGTGGTGAACGCGAGCGTCAGGACGTGGTCTTCGAAGTGGCCAACCTGAGCGTTGGGCTCAACGAGCGCCCAGGTGCTCCGCTTGATCTTGGTCAGCGCCTGCAGGATCTCAGGCCAGGCCCGGCGGAGGACCTCGACGTCGGCCCCGGCACCGGCACCGGCCAAGGGTTGGGCAGGGGCGGACGGCGGGGGACCGGCCGGTGCTGACTGGGCCGGCGTGTAGTCCGGAGTTGCCGGAGCGTGGGTTGCCGGCGCCTGGGCGGCGGGAGGATGGGCTGCCGGCGCATGTCCGGCGGTACCGCGATGGGCTGCAACCGGTTCGTCGACGGGCCAGTCGCCGGTGCTGACCCGCGGGGCCGTCAGCGGTTCGCGGGCCTCTTCGACGCGCTCCGTTGACGCCGGTGCCGCCGTGGCCACGGGTGCGGGCGCCGGAGCCGACGTGGCTGCAGGCCTTGGCTCGGCGACAGGATCTGGCGCGGCTGCTGCCGGAGCCGGTCGTGTTGGTGCGGGAACAGCGGGCGCAGAAGGCGCCAAAGCGACAGGTGCCGGTGCGGGAACAGCGGCGGCGGGATGTCCGACGTCGTTCCCGGCGTAGTTCAGGCGGCGTTCCACCCGGTCGATCCGGGCAGCAATGCCGCGCTCGGTCTGCTCGGAGGAGGGAAGCAGGATGCGGGCACACAGCAGCTCGAGGTGAAGCCTCGGGGAGGTGGCCCCGGTCATCTCGGTGAGGGCAGTGTTCGTGACGTCCGCCGCGCGGGACAGCTCGGCGGCGCCCAGGTTATGGGCCTGGTTCTGCAGCCGTGCGATCTGGTCTGCCGGCATGCCGCGGAGGATCGACTGCGCGCTCTCCGGCATGGCCTGGACGATGATCAGGTCGCGGAAACGCTCGAGCAGGTCCTCCACGAAGCGGCGGGGGTCATGGCCGGTCTGGATGACACGGTCCACCGCGCGGAACACAGTCGCGGCGTCGGAGGCCGCGACGGCGTCCACCACGTCGTCCAAAAGCGAGGCGTGAGTGTAACCCAGAAGAGCGACGGCAAGCTCGTAGTTGAGGCCCGCCGGGCCGGCGCCGGCCATGAGCTGGTCAAGGACGGACAACGAATCGCGAACGGATCCACCGCCGGCGCGGATGACCAGCGACAGCACGCCGGGCGCCACCGGGACGTTCTCCTGGCTGCTGAGCAGCTCAAGGTAGGCCATGAGCGGTTCCGGCGGGACCAGCCGGAAGGGGTAGTGGTGGGTGCGGGAACGTATGGTGCCGATGACCTTGTCCGGCTCCGTGGTGGCAAAGATGAATTTGATGTGTTCCGGCGGCTCTTCGACGATCTTGAGCAGGGCGTTGAAGCCGGCCGAGGTGACCATGTGCGCTTCGTCAATGATGAAGATCTTGTAGCGGTCGCGGACTGGGGCGTAGGTGGCCCGCTCGCGCAGGTCGCGGGCGTCGTCCACACCGCCGTGGCTGGCGGCGTCGATCTCGATGACATCGAGCGAGCCGGATCCGCCGCGGGCGAGTTCGATACAGCTGGGGCACTTGCCGCAGGGGGTGTCTGTTGGGCCCTCGGCGCAGTTCAGGCAGCGGGCCAGGATGCGGGCGGAGGTGGTTTTTCCGCAGCCGCGCGGGCCGGAAAAAAGATAGGCGTGATTGACCCGGTTCTTGCGTAGGGCCGTCATTAGCGGCTCGGTGACGTGTTCCTGCCCGATAACGTCCGCGAACGAATCGGGGCGGTATCTGCGGTAGAGAGCGGTAGTAACAGTCACAGATTTAACCCTACCAATCGGCACAGACATAAAAGACCCCCCATGCACCCGCCAGAGCCCATTTACCCTTGCTACCTTCCGGTCCTGGGGGAGTTCAACAGGATGACGCCACATGAGGGGCCGTCAGTAAGTTTACCCGACGTTTGAGCATGCCCCGAATCGGGCGTCGCGGCCCCGGGGTGCCCCATGGGACATGCCCATTCTTCGCGGCCGGGAGTGGGCATCGGGGGACTATGTCCAGCGCCCGCGTCGAGGGCGGGCATGTCCCTTGGCTGCGGGAGTGGGCTCAATTGGGCGATGCCGGTAAGTTCAGATACTCTAGTATCTGCTTTTGATTCAAAAGCTACTGGAGAATTCGCCTAGCGGCCTATGGCGCACGCCTGGAACGCGTGTTGGGTTCACGCCCTCGGGGGTTCAAATCCCCCATTCTCCGCGGTTGGCCCCGATCCCTAGGATCGGGGCCTTTTTGCATCCCCCGACAGCCGGGACCCCCGTCAGCCGTCCCCGGGCGGGCGGGACCCCCGTCAGCCGTCCCCGACTGGCGGCACCCGGGTCTCCGGTCCAAGCAGACTCAGGCCCGATGCCCCAGCCGCCGCAGCCGGTCCCGGGCGGCCTGCTCGCTCGGGCCCACCCGTCCCAGGCCAAGATGGACAATGCCGAGGGCCACCTTGGCGGCCAGCCTCACCGGCAGCGGGAAAGGACCCAGCCGGGCGGTCCGGAGGCCCAGGAGCTCGCGGTACTTGGGCTCAAGGCTGGTCACAGCCGCGGCAAACAGCACCCGGTAGCCCGGCCTGAGCACGGGATGCAACGGCGGGTTCCGGATGAACGCGACCGTCTCGGCGACCCTTTCATCGGAGCGCAGCTCGCCGTTGTTGTACCAGCGATCCAGCTCCCGCCGCATCTCGGCTTCGCTGAGCGGCGCTGCGTCCACGCCCATCAGCTTCCCGGCCTGGGCCCACTCGCGGACGTAGGCGTCCGGTCCTCCCGGGATGGGCCGTCCCCAGAGTTTGTGGGCGGAGAGGAAAGCATCGGTAAAGGCGATGTGAACCCAGCGGAGCAGCTCGGGGTCGTTGGCCGTGTAGCTCCGGGCGGCGCCGTGGCCGTCCACGTAGCTTCCGCGAACTGATTCATGCAGCCGCAGCACCCAGCCGGAGGCTGCCCGGGCAGCGTCTGTCGAGCCGTACGACACCGTGAAGATCCAGCGGATCGTCCCGGCCAGACGTCCCAAAGGGTCTTCGCGGAAGCGGGAGTGGTCATGAACGCCGGCCAGTGCAGCCGGGTGGAGCGCCTGCATCAGCAGTGCCCGGATGCCCGCGACGATGGTGGGCATGTCCCCGTGCACGGCCCAGACAGCAGAACCGGGCAGGTGGAAGCCGGCGTCGTCACCCTCGGCGAGCAGCGGCACCCACTCCGGAACTGCATCCCTGGTCCCGCTGAAGGTTTGTTTGAGTTCGGCCTGCCATTCCCTGAGGACATTGTGCATACTCCATTGTTACCCAGCTCTGCCCCGCCCAACACCTGCTTCGGCGACGGCGACTACTGGCCCCGCCACTGGGGCCGGGACGGAGGCCCGCCCGGAACCGGTATTGGCCCCGCAAAGAGTGCTGTTGACGGTTCACAGACCTGGTCTCCTGTGTTCCCATAGGAAGGTGAGTCCGCGAAGATTGGGGTCTGGCGGACAGAACGCAGGAGTCACATCGTGGGAAAACACTGGGGAAACTCATCGAGTGAGCAAACAGTCAGGGTGCGGACTATTGCCGTGCGCTGCCTATCCGGCGGATTTTGCCTGTCCTTGGCGGTCCTGACCTTCGGGGTCCAGGGGATCGCAGGCACCGCGGCCCAGGTGGCGCCCAACGCGCAGCTGGCGTCCGGCGTCGTGGGTCCCAGCGTGCTGGCCCCGGAGCTGCCGGCCGCACCGGTCGCAGCAGCGGTTCCGTCCGCCTTCACCGCGGACGCCCTGGCGCTCGTGGCCTTCAACCGGCCCACTGTCGAGACCAGCACCAAAGAGGGCGTCGGCGGCGAGCTCAATGTGGCGTCCGCCGGCCTGAAGCGCCCGGCACCTGGCACTCTCATGGCGCCGCTGGAGAGCCTGCAGGAATCGTCCCCTTTCGGCCTGCGTACCAGCCCGCTGACAGGATCCTCGGGGGAATTCCATTGGGGCCAGGACTATGCTGCGGCCTGCGGAACGCGCGTCTACTCGGCCGACGCAGGAGTGGTGCGGGCGGTCGGCTGGCACCCCTGGGGTGGCGGCAACCGCGTGGAAATCGACCACGGAAGCGGGCTCATCACCACCTACAACCACCTTGAGGCGATCGCCGTGAAGAAGGGCGACTCAGTGCGCGTGGGCGAGGTGATTGCCCGGATAGGAACCACAGGATCATCCACGGGCTGCCACCTGCATTTCGAGACCATCCTGAACGGCTCGCACAAGGACCCGCACAGCTGGAAGCTGCTCCCCATCAGGCAGGTCGACGAGCTCGGCGCCATCCCGATGACCAGCTACGCCCCGGACGCCGACAGGGCCACCAACGCCACCCTCGGCTGGGCCATTCCTGTCTCCGAGAACCTGTATCACGAAGTGACCGGCGGCGTTCAGGAAAAGCCCATTCCCGCAACGCCCGGCACGCCGACGGCGACGAGGACACCCAGCGCCCCGTCAAGTCCCAGCGCCACCCCTACCCCGACGCCGAGCGTGACGCCGACGCCCAGCGCCACCCCTACCCCGACGCCGAGCGTGACGCCGACGCCCAGCGCCACCCCTACCCCGACGCCGAGCGTGACGCCGACGCCCAGCGCCAC
>NZ_JAXCID010000045.1:0-34120 GCF_035985125.1 Arthrobacter sp. CG_A4
CAAGGACCCAACGGACACGGACAGGCCCAGTAACGTAAGCGTGCGCCTACCGGGAAAGGAGCTTTTCACCGTCGGGTCGCAGCTCCCCGGTGGGTCACTTCGTCTCCTATTCGGTGGTCGGGTGCTGCTGCGTCCGGTTCGGTGACTTCTGGTCAAGTGCCAGTCTCAGCACTTCGGCCAAGTGCCTGGCGTTGACTCCGGTGCCCTGCGTCACCTGTGTACGGCATGAGAACCCGTCGGCGAGGACGAGCGTGGCTTCGTCTTTTGTTCGTACCTTGGGGAAGAGTTCCCGTTCTCCCAGGGCCTGTGAGACGTCCCAGTGCCCAGGCTCGAAACCAAAATTGCCTGCGAGTCCGCAACAGCCGGAGCCGATGATGTCAGTGTCCACTCCCAACCTCTGCAGCACGGCTTTATCCGGGTCATAGGAGCCCTTCGCTTCCTGGTGGCAGTGCACCTGCGAGATGGCCTTAGCGTTGATTTCGCCGAACGGCCAGGGGCCGCGGTGGGCCGCCACGATGTCCGCCAGGGTCACGACCTGGCGGGCGAGCTTGGCGGCTCGGGGGTCATCGGGCAACAGTTCGGTGATTTCGTCCGTGAGCATGACTGTGCAGGACGGCTCCAGTCCGATGATGGGCATGTTGCCGTCCAGGGCCGGACCCAACGCGTCCAGGGTCTGCGAAATTATCCGCTTGGCCATGTCTAGCTGTCCGGTGGAGTGCCACGTCAGACCGCAACACACCTGGCCATCCGGGAGGATCACGCGGTATCCCAGCGCTTCAAGGACCTCGACCGAGGCCTGACCCACCTCAGGGGAATTGAAGTTGTTGAACGTGTCCGGCCACAGCATCACGGTGGGTCGTTCCGGATCCGCCGTTGCCGGAACGCCTGAAATGTTTTCCAGAGCCCGGGCACGGGTGGCAAACCACTTCCGCAAGGTCTGGGGGGCGAAGTGGATCATGCGGCGTCTGGGCTCGATGCCCGCCAGACGTTTGACCAGCTCTTCGACCGGGCGGAATCCAAGTGTCCAGTTGGCTAATCGAGCGGCGCCCGGGACAGCCTCCAGCAGGCGGGATGCCAGTGGCAGCCATCCCATTGCGTAGTGGGCCATGGGGCGGATGCGGCCCTTGTAGTGGTGATGGAGGAATTCGGCCTTGTACGTGGACATATCGACGTTGACCGGGCATTCAGTGGAGCAGGCCTTGCAGGACAAGCACAGGTCCAGTGCCTCCAGAGTTTCCTTGGATCGCCAACCATCTGTCACTGATTCCCCGCGCAACATCTCCCCCAGTGCGCGCGCCCGTCCGCGGGTGGAGTGGACCTCGTCCCGCGTCACCTGGTAAGAGGGGCACATGGAGCCCACATCGGAGCGGCAGAGCCCCACACCTACACAACGGTTTGTGGCGCCTGCGAATGATCCGCCGTCATGGCTGAAGGCGTGTACCGGGGTCAGCTCGAAGGTACGGTTCCCGGGACCGGGACGGATGCCCTGGTCGATGGGCTCCGGGTCAACGAGAACGCCCGGGTTGAAGAAGTTCTCCTTATCGAAGATGTTTTTGAATTGCGCGAAGGCCGTCAACGCTTCCGCGGAGTAGATCAAGGGCAGCAGTGCCGAACGTGCCCGCCCATCACCGTGTTCACCGGACACGGATCCGCCATAGCGGGCCACCAGGGCGGCCGCCTCCTCGATGAACGTCCGGTATCCAAGGACGCCTTCCTCCGACCCGAGGCTGAAATCGATCCGAATGTGCACGCAGCCTTCGCCGAAGTGGCCGAACGGTATGCCGCGCAGCCCATGTGAGTCCAGGATCTTGTACAGGTCGCGCAGATAGTCTGCCAGGTGCTCCGGGGGTACCGCCGAGTCCTCCCAGCCGGGCCAGGCCTCGCCGCCGTCGGGTAGCCGGGTGACGATGCCCGCCCCCGCCTCACGGATGCGCCACAGCGCATGTGCCTGATTGGTCTCCGTCACGACGACAGAGTCGACGATGCGCCCGTCGCGGACCAGCTCGTCAACCAGCGCCCGGGCTGCGTCACCGGCCTCGGCGAGGGTTTCTCTGCCGACCTCCACGTACAGCCAGCCTCCGCCGTCGGGCAGCTCGGAACCTGCCGTCTCTTGGCCGGGCCGTGTACGCAGGGCGGCCAGCAGGTCAGCCCCCATACCTTCGACCGTGTACACGCCAGGGCGTCGCAGAAGAGGTGCCGCGGCTGCAGCCCCGAAGACATCGGAGAATCCGAGGACGGCCAGCGCCGTGGCCCGCGGACGCTCGACGAGCCTGACTGTCAGCTCGGTGATGATCCCGCAGGTGCCTTCGGTTCCCGCCATGGCTTTGGCCACGTTGAAGCCATTCTCGGGGAGTAGATGATGCAACCCGTATCCGGATACTTGGCGGGCGAATTGTCCAAGCTCGGTCCGCAGGATGCCCAGGTGCTCGTCGCGAAGCCGTTTAAGCTCGTCCTCTATCACCGGGTCGCTGCAGTAGTCGGCGCCGACCTCAATCTCTCGCCCGTCAGACAGCATTAACTTGAGGGAGACGATGTTGTCGGCGGCAGTGCCCCAGGCAACGGAGTGGGAGCCACAGGCGTTATTGGCGAACATGCCACCGACGGTGCAGCGCGAGTGCGTTGAAGGGTCGGGTCCATAGGTGAGCCCGAACTCTCCTGCCGCGTCCCGCAGCGTGTCGCACACGACTCCCGGGCGGATCCGTGCCGTGCGGGCCTTGGGGTCAATGGCCAGGATCTGATTGAAGTGGCGGCTGGTATCGATGATGAGTCCGTCGCCGATCGCGTTTCCGGCCACTGAGGTCCCACCCCCTCGGCATACGACGGACCAACCGCGTTCCTTGGCGATGGACAGGGCACCGCGGATCTCCTCTACGGAGCGGGGCTCAACAACGGCCGCGGGTACGCGCCGGTATATCGAAGCGTCCGAAACGTAGGCAACGCGTGTGGTGAGGTCCTCTCGCAGGGCGACGGGGGTCATCTTCTTCTCCTACTGTGCGGTGACAGCTGGGTGCTCCCAGCTGTCACCGCAGCGATTGTCGGGTGATAATTTTTGGCCGGCCGGCCGGCCGTCCGTCCATTTCGGGTGGCCGAGCGTCATGAGTGCGACCATTACGAGCGCAGCGACACCATTCGGGCGCCCATTGCAATGACCGAAACGGCAGAACTTCCCGTTGTATCCCGGGTCCAACCGAAGGAAATACGGGCTAACGAAGCTCTACGCGAGCAGCAACTCCACGTCCCCGAGCCGGCTGACCCCTGCCATTTCCGGTTCGGACCACTCTCGTGAAAGCAATTTCCTCGGGTATGGCACATGCTCTGTCCACGGCCGGGGCGTGTCGGTGTTCATGAGAGTACGAGCTTTCTGGGGATCTCTGAGGCGGCGGCGGCCAGCCAGCCTGCGGCTAGGCCTTCACGGGAAAGAGCGGCAACCAGCTGCAGCAGCGCCTCGGGCGGTTGCGGGCTGTCCGGTTGCCCGGCATCGGAGGCCAGGATGAGCCGGTCGCCGGCGGCTCGTGCCACCTGGGCCAGGCGCGCCGGGGTCATGCCGGGCTGGTGCCACAGCTGATAGGCGGTGATTTCGATGTACGCGCCCCGAGCGGCCAGCTCGGCGATCTCGTTTACGCTCATGCCCGGCACCGTGTAGGAGGGGTGGGTCAGCAGGAACCGGGTGATGCCGCGCCGCTGGGCCTCGTCCAGTAACCACCGGCACTCGGGCCCGCTAAGGTGCCCCGTACACAACACGGCATCGTGTTCGGCGATGAGATCCAAGACCAGAGAGATCTCGGTCGACTGCTTCCCGTTAGGCGTGAGCACCGGCGGGACCGCCAGCACGGCCCGGTCCAGGCGGGAGTCAAGATCGCTGAGGCGGGGCAGGGCCGCGGTTTCCTGGGTGTGGGCGTCGGCGGTCGGGAACCAGACTACCCTGCCACCGCTTCCCAGAGACGAGACGACGGCTGCCGGGTTCACCCCGCCGGCGGCCCGGTTCAGCGCGATACCGCCGACAACGTCCAGCCCCGAGGACCGGGCCAGTGCCGCTGCCCGGCCGACAGTTGACTCGTGGTGCGCCTTCAGGACGAAACCGGAGAATCCCGCCTCCGCGTACCGGGCGCAAATCTCGTCATCGTAGCCGATACGCCCGATCACGTCGGGCGCGGCGTGGACATGGACGTCAAACAACCGGATCGTGTCCTTCCGGAACGGCCTCTGCCCAGGAGTGCCGCTTGAGGGTGTTGAGCACCACATCATGGCGGGATTCAGCGAGCAACGGCGTCCGGGCCCGGAGTGCACGAAGAGCCGCCAGATCGAGGGTGGCCTGCAACGTGGTCTCCGCCTCCCCGGCTTCGGCCAGGGTTGACCCGTCCGGGCCAAGGATGCGGGACCTGCCCCAGAACTTCGCACCGCTGTCCGTCCCGCAACGGTTGATGAAGACCACATAGCACTGGAGCAGCAGGGCGGTGTGTTCGAGGATGACCTGCCATGTCCGCTGCACTTGCGCGGCGTTCACCCCTTCGATGCTCGCAACGGGAATGATCAGCACCTCTGCCCCTGCCTGGGCCGCGAGCCATGGGATGACGGGGTGCCACATGTCGTTGCAGATGACGGTGGCGCAGCGGGCGCCGCGGACGACCGCCGTGCCCAATGCATCGCCGGCTTCAAAGCCGAGGTGTTCGTTCCACGGGGCATACGAGACAGGGTGGATCTTATGCTGAAGATGACGTACCTCCCTGCCGGTGATCAGGTAGGCGTTGCGGGGACGCCCCCCACCCACAGCTTCGGCAAAACCTATCCCCATGGCGCCCCCCCGGTTGGCGAAGACGGAGAGCCGCTCATCGTCCGCTGTCAGCGGGCGATAATCAGCCCCGGCGTCGAATCCGAACCCGTTGACCGCCAATTCCGGTGTCAGGACCAGGTCCACGTCGCCGAGACCGTCCCTCAGTTCCAGGATCCGTCGGACGTTTGCCTCTACCTGGCCGAACACCGGAGCGGTCTGCAACAGTCCGACGGTCAGCGTGTCCGCCGGCGACGGCTGGGACATCAGTTGAGCTTGTTGGCCGTCAACCACGAGCTGGCCACCTCCTCGGGCGTTTTGCCGTCGACGTCGATTTCGGCGTTGAGCTTCTGCAGTTCGGCGGTTGTCAGCAGCTTGCTGACCGGTTCCATCACGGTCCGGACCCCCGGGGTCTTCTCCAGCGTGGCAGCCCTGACGTTCAACGAGAGGTTGTAGGGCGGGAAGAACTTCTTGTCGTCCTCGAGCACCGTCAGCCCCAGGGAGGCGATGCGGCCGTCGGTGGCGAACACTTCACCAAAGTTACAGGGGTTGCCCGTTCCGATGGCGTTATAGATGGGCCCTTCCGCCAACTCGGCGACCTTGTTCTGGGGAAGGTCAATGCCGTAGGCCTTCTTCAGCCCGGGCCATCCGTCATCGCGACCGAAGAATTCGGAAGCCCCGCAGAAAGCGGCGCTGGCTGGATCGGACTTGGTCAACTTCGCGTAGTCCGAGAGGGTGGCGACCCCAAGCTCTTTGGCAGTTTCGGCTTTGACGGCAACAGCATAGGTGTTATTGGCAGGAGCGGGCGGCAACCAGACGACACCGTTCTTCTTGTCTGCTTCGCTCAGCTTTTGGTACATCGTGTCGGGATCGGTGATGGTCTCTTTTTGCTGCAGGTGGGTCAGCCAGCCAGAGCCGGTGTATTCCCAGTACATGTCGACCGCGCCGCTGGTGAGGGCCGCTCGAACCGCGCTGGACCCGCTCATGCCGCAGGTCCGCTTGACGCTGGCGCCTTGGGATTCCAGGCGCTGTGCAGCGACCTCGCACAACAGGAGCTGTTCGGTGAAGTTCTTGGAGGCGACGTTGAGGGCGGCATCTTTCAGCGGGCCGTCTTTGGCCGCACCGGGAGCCTGGCCGGGACCGTTGCCACCTAAGGCGCAGCCGCTGGTCAGCACAACGCTGAGCAAACCGACGGCAATCATACTTTTACGCATTTGCATCTCTTTCAATAGGGTTTTGCAGGTTAGATTCCCCGCGGACGCAGGAGGCGTTCGGCGATGCCGGCCAGCCAGTCCACGGTCAAGGCAAGGCAGATCGTCAGCACGCTGCCAACGATCAGGACCGGCATGCGGTTAAGGGCGATTCCGGAGGAGATGATCGATCCCAGGCCTCCGGCATTGGTGAAGGCCGCCAGGGTGGCCACTCCGACGTTGAGAATGAGAGCCACCCTGATCCCGGCCAGCATGACGGGCACCGCGAGAGGAAGCTCAATCGTGAAGAGGACTTCCCGCGCGCTCATGCCCATGCCGCGGCCGGCGTCGATCAGCGCACGGTCGACTTGCCGGATGCCTACCATGGTGTTGCGGAGTACAGGCAGCAGGGCATAGGCCACGAGGGCGATCACCGCCATCCAGAAGCCGACACCGAAAATCATCGCGAGCAGAACAAGGACGCCGATGGACGGGACGGCCTGTCCGGCGTTGGCTGCAGCCAACACCACCGCACCGACTCCTCTGGTGCGGGACCTGGTGAGCAGGACCCCTAGCGGGACGCCGATGGCTATGGTCAGTACGGTCGAAATAACGACCAGCTGGACGTGCTGCCACAGTGACATGAAGATAACCTCCGGCGCCAGGCTCCGCGTCTCACTCGAATCAAGGGGGACGGATCCCACATAGATGGTGATGCTGGCAACGAGCACGAACACGATGGCGGGCACAACCCACGCTGTGGAGCGTCTGGTTCCGGGGACGGTGACCCGCTCGATGATTGTCGAACTCATGACGGCACCGGAGTCCGCTGGGCAGCCGCGGTGAGCAGCCCCTGGATGTCGATGGTCCGGGACGCCCCGGCAGCGAGCTTGACGCTGACGCCTTCGGCGCCGGCGGCCAGGACCTTCTCAAGCGCCCTGTGGACCGATTCCCCTGGCTCTACTTCGACGGTGGCAAGAACACTGCTGGCTTCCACAGTTGACGGGCCAATCACATCCGCCACCTTCAACAGCGACAGGCGGCGGACGGACGCTCCGGCCCCCACGAAGTCGCGCACGAAACCATCAGCCGGGTTGCTGAGGATCTGCAGCGGGGTATCGAACTGCGCCAGCCGGGATCCGGGCCCGAAGATGGCGATCCGGTCCCCGAGCCGAAGGGCTTCGTCGATATCGTGCGTGACCAGAACGATGGTCTTGCGGATCCGTTCCTGCAGGCGAAGGAATTCCAGCTGCAGCTTTTCCCTGGCGATGGGGTCCACAGCGCCGAAGGGTTCGTCCATCAGCATCACAGGAGGATCGGCCGCCAGTGCCCGGGCTACCCCGACGCGCTGCTGCTGGCCGCCCGAGAGCTGCTTCGGGTACCGGTTCGCGTACGTGGCGGGCTCCAGCCCGACCAGGTCCAGGAGTTCCTCGGCGCGTGCGCGGCGCTTGTTCTTGGCGACCCCGAGCAGTTTGGGAACCAGCGCCACGTTCTCGGCGATGGTCAGGTGCGGGAGCAGGCCGATTTGCTGGATGACGTAACCGATGCCGCGCCGTAACTGGTCTACGTCAACGTGGGTGACATCCTTGCCGTCGATCCAGATGCGTCCTTCGGTGGGTTCAACCAGCCGGTTGATCATGCGCAGGGTGGTGGTCTTGCCGCATCCTGACGGGCCGACCAGGACCACGAATTCGCCTCGCTTGATTTCCATCGACAGGCCGGCCACGGCATCTTTGCCCTGGTCCGGGTAGCGCTTTGAGACGCCCTCCAGATAGATCATGGTGTCAGGATTGCTTCCTGGGTTTTCAGACATTTGATCCTCGCAGAGTGGTGATTTTTGCTATCAAGATGAATAGGAGATCCAGGACCAGCGCGACAAGCACAACCCCGATCACACCGGAGAGTGCTTCGTTCAAGGCGTTGGCCCCTCCGATCCGGGCGAGTCCCCGGAAGATCAGCTCGCCCAGGCCCGGACCGCGGACGACGGCGCCGATGGCTGCCGTAGCCACCAGCATGATGGTGGCGGTCCGGATGCCGTTGAGGATCACCGGCCAGGCCAGCGGAAGAACAACGGTTCGGAGCCGCTGGCCCCGGCCCATGCCCAGCCCGCGCGCCGCATCGATGACAGCCGGGTCTACGCCTTCAATTCCGGTAACCGTGTTACGGAGTATGGGGAAGATGCCGTAGATGGCCAGCGCCGCGACCGTCGGGGCGACCCCCAGACCCAGCAAGGGAATCATCAAGGCAAACAAGGCGAATGAGGGGATGGTCAACAGGGTTCCGGTTACGGACAACAAGGTCTGCCGCAACCGGGGCATGGACTCCGTGAGAAAAGCCAACCCGATGCCCAAGACCGCGGAGATGGCCACGCTGATCAGAACCAGTTCGGCGTGCTGCTCCGCGAGAACCAGCAGCCGGGTAGCGTTATTCGTCAGATATTCCAGAAACACGGCGTCCTCTGATCCAGCGTGAGGAGACGTTCTGACCGCTCTTGTGAAGAGGGTCTTCCGTCAGGCCGGCAAACCACGTCGTCGGTCCGGGAACCGACAACGGAAAAAGGCATAGCAAGACAGTGCATGGTTAACTCCTGCTCGTTCTTGACTCGTGGAGGGAGGGTTATGGTAGGGCAGGCCCGTACGGCGGAACCCGGCGGTGGCTAGGCCGAGGAGTGCGTGACCGGAGAGAGCGCCTGCTGAAGAGTACGGACCGTCGCGAGCAGGTGGCCCGAGAAGACCCCTATATGGGGTTCAATGCGAAGGGCCGGGCCCGAGATGTTCACTGCGGCTGTAATCCGCCCTGAATAATCACGCACGGGTGTGCCAATACCCACAATTTCAGGGTCAAAAATCCGGTTCGCCACCGTGAAGCCCTTCAGCCGGGCCTCGTGGACGTGCGCCAGGAACTCCCGCGCTTCACGTAGACCGACACCGTCTTGGCCGCTACGGACGATGTCGAGGATATGATCATCCGCGTGGTCCAACAGCAGTGCCATCCCGCTGGAACTTCGGTTCACGGGGACGGTACGCCCGACCCACCCTGGCGCCTCGATTGACCGTCGCGAACTTTCTGAATGTACCGTCAGGACCTCGCCGTCGCTGAGTACTGTCAGATAGGTGCGTTCGCGGACCACCTCGGTCAACCGAAACATCAGAGGCCCCGCAACCTTCGTCAGGCGCTGGTTACCGGCCCGTAGGGCCAATGCAAACAGCCGCCAGCTCAGCTCATAGCGGCCCTTGGGATCCCGTGCCACCAGCCCAGTTTCCAGCAGGCTCTTGAGCTGACGTGACACGACCGACTTTTCGCGGCCCAATACCCGCGAAACATCCGACACAGTCATCCCGTCAGGGAACTGAGCCGCGTCGACAGAACTGAGCACGTCGAGGACTGCCATGACTCTCGCCGCTCCGCTCTGCTTCTGCTCCATGTCCATTCCCGGATATTAGGTGTCGGATGTGATTCATGCAACAGGGCGTTGCAAAAACCGCATCCTGAGCTGCTGATGCTAGGCGGAGACGCTGCGTGCCGGGGACGAGCTCGTCGCGAAAGCCTGCCCGAAGAACTCATCCAGGCGGGCGCACAACAGCACGAATTCAGGGTGGTCGACGTACATGAAGTCATTGTGCCGCCCGTCCACGCTGTAGAGCGTTTTCGGTGACGATGCGGCTTCGTACAGTGCCAGCGCCTCATCAATGGGGTGCAGGGAGTTGCGCGTGCCGTGCCCAATGAACAGCGGAGTCGGTGCAATTTCTGCGACGAACTTTTCCACGTTCAAGTCCAGGATCGACTCGGTGAACTGGAGCCGGGTGGGGTGTCCGAAACCGTAGACCTGGGCGAGTTCCTTTTGCACGTAGTCATCGGTGGCGGGGTCCAGTGGATAATGCTCGAAAGTATCAGCGAGTTTCGACTCGCCCTCCAGAACCCGGCGCGTGCGGTCTTCCTGAACGTCCTGGAGGATCTTTGTCCACTCATGGTAGGAGTGAATGGACTTGAGCCAGCGCTCCCCTTTGTAGAAGCCATTCAGGGCAGCGATGGCCGCGACATTACGGCCCTTTTCGGCGGCGAGAATCACATTGGCGGCGCCCATGCCCCAACCAATGAGGCCAATCTGACGGTCATCCACATCCTGCTGGGTCTGCAGGAACGTGACGGCATTGCGGATATCCTCCACCTGCTCCTCGATGAGGACCGTACCCTTCGGACCCTCACTGTCTGCCATACCGCGGTAGTCGAAGCCGAGACAGATATAGCCGTGCTGCGTCATCAGACGGGCGAACATCTTGGGGTAGAACTCGTTAAAGCCCTGGTACCCCGAATTGACGATCAGCGCCGGCCTCGGCGTGCCCTCCGAAAGGTCATCCGGGTAGTACAGCGTGGCCTGGAGACGGCTGCCTTCACTAAAGAATGTCGTCTGTTTCTCAATCATTTTTCCTCCATCGGGAAATGCGCTGCCTCTTCACAGCGGTCAGCATCCACTTGAACGTCTCTGATGACTGCGGCGGGCCATGTGGTCTGCGTCTCAATCATGCAACCTACTATCGAACGCAAGTGCAATAACCGCAATGCTTACGTGCAAAAAATGCATCCCTCATTTGGAGTTATGTTCGGCGAGTTTGCCGGACCAACCCAAGGACTCAAGGAGTAGGGGGTCTTGGCGGCCTGTTGGGCCAGCTCCGAGTCCTGCGCCACAAGCTGATACGAAGGGTTCGACGGTGCGTCCCTGAGAGTCCAAGTGCCTTGTTTATGAACGTGTTCAACAGGAACTTTCTGCTCGAACTCGTTGGGCGGAACCATGGCCAGAGTGCTGTGGAGCAGGGTGGTGTTGTATCAGCGGACCAAGGCCATGGTCGCTTTCTCCCCATCTGCGAGCTGCGTGAGGGTGCCGGTCATGAAGGGGCCGCCTTTGCGGACGCATTCGTTCTTAACAGCCCGATCGTGGATTCCGCGAGGATCCCGGCGCCAGAGCGCCCACTTCAAGGTGGTCAGGACCATGTTCGCCTTTGATGTTGGAGGCGTGCCAGCCTACGAACGCGCGGGAGAGGACATCGATGGCGAAGGCCGCCTAGACGAACCCGAACCAGATCCTGGATAGGTGAAGTCGGTGACCCACACGGCGTTCGGCCGGGCCGCGGTGAAGTCCCTGTTCAGCAGATCCGGGGCCCGTTGGGAGTCTTTCGGGGCTGCACCGGCTTTGGGTTTCCGGCCACGCATCAGGCCGTTCATGTCCTCCTGGCGCATGAGCCTGTCCACGGTGCACCTGGCCACGTCGTGGCCTTCCCTGCGTAGCCAGGCTGTCATTTTCCGCCGCCCATACCGAGACTCGGGCTGCTCCGCGGTGTCCTTCAGCGCGTTGACGATGGCGACCTCAGTGATGATCCGGGCGTCGGGTGCTTTGGTTTTCCAGGACCGGTAGGTCCGCGGGGCGACCTGAACGCCCTGCTCGCGCAGGACCTTGCAGGCCGGCTCGACCCCGTAACCATGGGCACACAGTTCGTCGATGAATCCGGCTATTTGCGGCGGCGAGGGTCGAGCTCCCTCGCGAAGAAAATCGATGCCTTCTTGAGGATCTCGTTTGCCTCCCGCAGCTCCCGGTTCTCGCGCTCCAGCTCCCTGATCCGGGCCTGCTCGGCGCAGCTGACCCCGGGGCGTTCATCCGCGTCGATCTGGGCCTGGTGAACCCCCCGGCGCAGGGACTCCCTGCCAATGTTCAGCTTCGGACCGATGGCGGAACAGGCGGCAATACGGAGTCGTACGCACGGAGGTGGTCAAGGATCATCCGCACGGCACGCTCCCGGTGATCGGGGGTATCGCTCGGGCATAATTGCTATCCTTCACAAAAAAGAAAGGCATCAAACCCATAACGGTTCAGTTAGCCCCCACATCAAACCCGGCAAATACAGGCCACTAAGCCGCCCCGCAGAACGCTAACGCCGGATATTTCACTAATTCACAAGCCACCCCTGGTTGCCCTTGGGGTGACGCCGGAGAAGACGTTCACCGACCAGGGCCTCACCGGCGCCAACAGGGCGCGACCGGGACTCAGGGAAGCCTTGGCCGCCTGCCGGGCTGGGGACACGCTTGTCGTGACCAAACTCGACCGCCTGGCCAGGTCGCTGCGCGATGCGAAGGATATTGTCGACGAGCTCACCCGCCGCGAAGTCAAGCTCAGTATCGCCGGCTCCGTCCATGATCCGACCGATCCCGTGGGCCGGCTCCTCTTCAACGTCCTTGCCATGGTCGCCGAATTCGAAGCAGACCTGATCCGGGCACGAACCCGGGAAGGCATGGCCGTCGCCAAGGCAAAGGGCCGGCTGCGCGGGAAACAACCCAAGCTCTCAAAGAAACAGGAAGCCCACCTGGTCTCCGTTCACCGAGCAGGGACACACACGACAGTGGAACTTGCCGAACTCTTCGCAGTAGCGCGTTCAACCGTCTACCGGGCCATCAAACGCGCCGGCGACACCGCCAGTTAGAACCGGCAAATTTCACCATCCACGCCGAAATCAACACCAATACGTCCCTAGCGTGAATTTCCGTACCGATCCTCCTCAGACCCCGAGTCGCCGCATTCATCCAGAGCACTTGGAATCCCGTCACCGGGTGATGCCGATCGACGAGGTGCGCTACCGCGTTGACGACTCTCATACCGCCCGCGGTATCGCAGCTGCTATCTATTCTCGGTGACAGGATGGGCGAGGGCGTCACGAACGTGTATTCGCAAATCTGGCAGCACGTCGGTGACAAACCACGGGTTCTTTGCCTGCCATCGGAAGTTCAGCGGAGACGGGTGCACGAGAGGAAACCATTGCGGGACGAATCGCCGATAGTTGCGCACCGTGTCGGTCAACGTGCCGTGCCGAGCTGATGGGAGATAGTGGATCTGCGCGTACCGGCCGATCAACAGAGTCAACTGAATGTCGGGCATCAGCGCGAGTAGCGGCGGATGCCAAAGTTCAGCGAACCCTTTCCGAGGCGGTAGATCTCCGCTGCGGCCGGTGCCGGGGTAGTAGAAATCCATCGGGAGCAGGGCGAACAAATCGGGATTCCGGAACTGCTCATCGGTGACATCCAGCCAGTCGACCAGGGTCTTCCCGCTGGCGTCGTCCCAGGGCACACCGCTCGCTTGCGCCCGGCGCCCCGGTGCTTGCCCGATCACGGCAATCCTCGAACTCGCGGACGCCGCGTACAGCGGCTCCCAGCCTTGATGCCTCATGGAGGCACTGCTCTCGTCATCGACCAGGGATTGTCGTATCGCGTCGAACGTGTGCATCACGGCCAACGAATGCGATCAGCTCGGAGTTTGGCCATGTCGACGCGGCCGTCGCGGAACGGAACGCCTTCCGCTTCCAGCAGCGCTCGAGCTCCTCCTTCATGGCACGTCGCCGGCGAACCATCGGCGTAAACAACCCTCCACCATGGCACGTCGCCGTCAAGCAGCGCAACGGCCCGGCCCGCCTGCCGGGGGCCGATTCCCATTTCCCGCCCGACCTCGCCGTACGCCGCGACGCAACCCGCCGGAATCGCAACCACCATCGTGCGAACCTCCGATACCACATCCGTGCTCACGCTCACTCTTCTCCTGATCCGGGATAGGTAATCTTTCCGTCCTGCACCAGCGCGAACGCGTTCATTTCGGCACGCTTGGTCGACGAGACCGACATGATGTCGAGCACCTCCACCCCCGCGACGATGAGCGCGTCCGTAATCAGCCGCCGGTGGCACCGCCACGGCACAGCCTCGCTACACATGATCGCCGGCACTGACTCGTTCGCGACCTGCAGCAACTCGGCAAGCCCGGAACGAAACCCCTCGGTCGCCATGTAGTCGGCGTAGTCACGGAATGCCTTGACTCTCCACGCACCATTCAGACTCGCCAGCCCAGCTGGCGTGTGCCGGCGGCCGCCGAGATCCCGGATCCACTGATAGCCGATATCGGCGGGCATCGCCTCTCCGATCGAGTCCTGGTTCCACTGCGGAAACTTCCGCGACGACGGAAACGAACGCACATCAACCAGCTCGGTCACCCCGTTCCCACGCAACATCGCAAGCGCCTCGTCGAAACCGCGAGTGGAATGACCAATCGTGAATACCTGCGGCGCGGTCTGCTCAGTTGCCCGATCCTTCGTCATCGAACCTGGATCACTTGATCTTCGTCAAGGCATCCGGTTTGTGCATCGCCACGTGCTCGGTCTTGTCGCTCTGGATCTCATACTGCGGATCTTGCTCGGTGCAACGCCGCATATGCCCCTTGTACTCGACATCCCGCGTATGTTTCTTCGTGATCACACCCGTCACCGAACCCGCCTCGGAATTCCACCGCACTTGATCACCGACCACAAACTTCGACATGATTGCTCCCTCCACCACTCATCCAACCACCGAAAGAGCTCACGATCCAAGGTGGTCCCCGCCACCGATGAAACCGATCGCAAGTCCTGAAAGTTCATCAGAAACTGCCTGATGAAATTGGACCTGAAAAATGTTGAATCTGTCGACGGGTCGGTTACGTCCCGCTGAGTGGTGGAGTTTGCCTCGACACCGTGCGGGTCAGTGCTTTGATTATGCTGCAGTGAGTTCGGGGAGCAAAATCGGTTCCTCGACTGGTTCGGCGGGGGATGCTCCGATTCGCTAGGGCGGGGCGGGCGCCTGAAGTACCGGCTTCCCTCTCCCCACCATGTTTTTTGCCTGCTGGCGGAGCATCGCGTAGCTGTGCCCGACGGAGCCGGGGCAACCCGAAGGGCAAGCAACTGACGGGTTGTGTGAGGAAATAAGCGCAGCGCCGAGCACTATCCATTAGGTGCGCGGCCGTCCGCAGGACGGTTGAGCCGGTGGAGCGGGCACATACGATCCGCAGAACAGCAGCAAAAAAGGGAGGAACGCTTCTACTGCCCGAGCGGCGCGAGGTCCGAGACCGCCACCGCCGGTACCGGCATGGGGCGGAGCAGAGATGGCCAGTGGCGGCTTCGTTCAGTTATGCGGCTGACCGGCGCGCCCGGCCCGCCACCGTGGAGGCGATGCGCGCCCAGAGTCAGCGAACGCGCCCGACTTGTTGGCGGGGCCCACGAGGGCAGCGACATCGAACGTCAACGCCGGTTGAACACTCCCTCGGGCACTGGGATGAGCGTCTCATCGGCCGTTTGATTGGCAGCGGGCACCCATGGCCTTCATCAAACCGGATGCCTGGCCGTCTGACATCTGCCGTCCCGTCGGACACCTCACTCTGTGGCCCGGGTGTTTGCAGACTTTCCGTTCGCGGGTTTCTGCTGCTCCTCACGACCGAAACGCTCTTCATCATCGTGCCGGACGGGGGAAATTACAGGCGTGCGGGCCCGTTCCTTCATGAGTTTCCGGAACTTTGCCACGATGCCATGACCGTCACCGTGGTAGCCCATGTGGGAGATAACAACCGTGGCCGAAGCGAGCATTATCCCTACGGTCTCTCCGGTGGTTCTCTTGCCCAGAGCGAGCGTACCGATCGAGTCGAGCGGCGCATCGAGGCCCGGTGGCGGGCCTAAGCTGCCGTCTTCTACGAACAGGAGACGCCGGTCTGTAAGCGCAACGATGCCCGCGTCGTCGCCCAGCTTCCCCCTGGCGACGGCCACCACCGATTCATCGGGTCCGAGGGTATCGACCACGTTGCGGAAAGGCTTCTTTCCTTCGAACAGCACCCCTGATGCCGCGGCAGCTTCGACGATCCCGTGGTAATACAGCACTCCAGCCGGCAGTGACTCCTCAAGGCTTAGCAGGTAGTCGTTCGATCGATGCTTGTCGTCTCCGCAGGCCCAGACGATCTCTGTGCCGCGTTTCGTTTGCGCGACGGAGCCGGCGAGGTGGGAGGCGGGGCGTCTCTTGAGCAGGGACCGGGGAACCTCAATGATGACTTCGCCAACTGCGGGAGGCAGGACCCGGTAGCCATTCATACGTGCGGCCTGATTCAGCAGTGTCATTGCCTCATCGGCGTCTGCCAGAACCATCCAGCGAACCGTGTTGGGAACAGCACCCATGTCTTTTTTCTGCTCTTTCTTCTTGGGCCGGTCTGAACGGGCCGCGGTAGCGGCCCGATCAGCATGGCAAGGTCGGCCAGTTCTTTGTACAGGGTGAGGGCGGCGACGATCGGCTCCCCGGGCGAAGAGAATGCGCCGGATATGAACCGAAACGAATGCCCATCCGGTTAGATTACGCTGCGCGCACCGTCTTCTCTCGACCGGGGACCCGGAACCACCTAGTTGTCGGGAAGGGGCAGCGGACTGCGGCGGCTGAGCCATGTGTCAAGTTCTGCGGCGGGAACAGGTCTGGACATGAAGTAGCCCTGGGCGAGGTCGCAACCATAGTCGCTGAGGGCGCGGTATGCTCTCGCGTCTTCGACGCCCTCGGCGGTCATTTCCAGGCCCAGGCTGTGGGCTAGATCGATCGTCGATACCACTAGGGCCGTGGCGCGTGCGTCGTCCATCATGGTGAGGATGAACGACTTGTCGAGTTTGAGCTCATCGATGGGCAGTTCCCGCAGGTAGGAAAGCGAACTGTAGCCCTTCCCGAAATCATCGACTGCAATCCGGACGCCCATTTCCCGAAGCGCAGCAAGTATCGTGCAGGCCCGGTTCCGGTCGGCTACCAGGACGTCTTCCGTGATTTCGAGTACGAGTGCGGAGGGGGACAGCCCGCGGGCGGCGGTCATTGCCGTGACCTGCGCAGGCAACCCGGAGTCCATCACCGAACTGGCAGAGAGGTTGACCGCCACCGACAGCTGCCGCTCTTGGGACGCCCAGATGGCGGCTTGGTCTAGAGCTTGGCCGAGGACGACGCCGGTCAACGCCGGCATGAGCCCCGCTTCCTCGAATCGTTTCAGGAAAGTATCGGGCTGGAGCAGACCCAGGGCTGGATGTTCCCACCGAACGAGCGCTTCCACGCCCCGGACGTCGCCCGTCCCGAGATCAATTTTCGGTTGGAAGTGAAGAATCAGTTGACCATGGAGAAGTGCTTCGTTCAGCGCCTGCACGGTGTGGAACTGGCTTGGGACAGGGTCTGTGTCCCTGTCCGCGTAAACAGCGTGTCCACTGTGCGTCGATTTTGCCGAATACATGGCCAAGTCGGCTTTACGCAGCAACAGGCCTAGGTCCCGCCCCTGCTCCGGGTAACACGAAATTCCGATGCTTGCGTTGACGTGGACTGTGACGCCGCCCAAATCATACGGTTCCGCCAGCGCCTCCCTGAGTTTCAGTGCCACGGCCTGTCCCTCGCTCGGCCCGCAATGATCCACGTGGACCACAAACTCGTCACCACCCATGCGTGCGAGCAGATCGACGGGTCGAAGCTGTCCTTTCAGGCGCGCAGCGACCTGGGTGAGGAGCCTGTCCCCCACATCGTGGCCGAGTCCGTCGTTAATCTCCTTGAATTTATCGAGATCCAGCAGCAACAGCGCACTGGGCCGAAGGCCGTCGGCCGCCAGACGCCTCGGCACATCTGCGTACAGGGCGCGCCTGTTCGAGAGACCGGTCAATTCATCAGTCCGGGCCTGGTGGGTGGCGTCCGACAACCGGATCCGCTGCCGGAACACCAGCGGCAGCGCAGCCAGAGCCAGAGTCAGGCTGGCCAACACCACGGCAATCACCGTGACCCGCTGCTGGGAAGCCAGGATCAGGACGCCCAAACCGACAATTGTCGCGAGAGCAGGAACAGCCTGCGCCGGGACTGCTACTCGCCGGCGGCCTTCGCCCCCCCCCCCCCGGGGCGGCCCTGGAACACAGTCCAGGAACCGACCAGTGCCGTACCGGCTGCCCACGCGGCATCCAACGGCGTACCTACGACATACAAATCGTTCAGCTCCAACAGGGCGTAGACCATGTCCGCACCGGCGTAGGTGATCAGTCCCAGAACCAGCAGGGCCCATCCTTCACCTATGGCTCGCCCGGCAGTAGCGGCGATTCCAATGACGGCCGCCACCAGCAGGAGATCCAGAAGGGGGTACGCCGCCCCGAGCGCCGCTGCCAGGGATCGTGGGCCGTCGAGGGCCGAGTTCAGGATGGGGTCCAGCACGACCGCGAGAACAGCAGCTGCACCAAGGGCACCAAGGGCGCTATCCAGGAGCACGGGCCACGTCATCTCACGCAGGCGGTCCCGGACAATGCTGGCCAAGGCGGCCAGCATGAGGAGATAGAACCCGATATAGCCAACGTCTGCGGGCGACGGGAGAGGAACATCCTCACCGGCTGCCGACTGCAGCACGTAATAGGCATCCCCCGCAGCATGGAAGGACAGCGCGCCTACGGACAGCATGATGTCCGGCCGCCGGCCTTTCGTACGGTACACAATCAACCAGCCCACCGCGGCCGGAAGCCACATCGTCAGCAGGCCCAGGACCCCGTCAACCAAGGGACTGAAATCTTCCGAATCCCGGAAGATCACACCGGCCGCGTACGCCCCGGCAACCGCGAACAGAAGGCCGGACAGTAACCAGATCTTACGTTCCCCGCTTTGAAGGCCGCGCGTCGTCACCGGCTCTCGAAGAACCATTAGTCTTCACCGCTCCTGTCCCCTAGAGTCGAAATCCGAAAACTGCTCTCGGTCGCCCGTGCTCGAAGCCTTGAATTCTAGGGGTCGTTGCAACACCCGAGGTTAGCTGGCTATCAGTAAACCACGTAGACGCTCGGCTGGGGTGTCCCAGTCCAGTGTTTTGCGTGGTCGGGCGTTGAGTTCCTGGGCGACGTGCTCCAGGTCCTCGGGCCCGTAGGCTCTCAGGTCGGTGCCCTTGGGCCCGGTACTCCTGAAGGTGTCGTGAGCCGCCACGTTTGGTTTAGTGGGCGGGGTTTCGGATGTATTGGTAGACGGTTTCCCGGCTGATGCCGAATTCGCGGGCCAGAGCCGCTTTCGACTCGCCCGCAGCCGCTCGGCGGGCCAGTTCTGCCGCCTGCTCGGTGGCCAGGGCTTTTTTGCGTCCCCGGTAGGCTCCCCGCTTCTTGGCCAGGGCGATCCCTTCGCGCTGGCGTTCACCGATGAGGGCCCGCTCGAACTCCGCGAAGGCACCCATGACGGAGAGCATCAGGTTCGCCAGGGGCGAGTCTTCGCCGGTGAAGACGAGGCTTTCCTTGACAAACTCGATGCGGACGCCGCCGCCTGTCAGTTTCTGCACCACGGAGCGCAGGTCATCGAGGTTGCGGGCCAGCCGGTCCATGCTGTGAACAATCACGGTGTCTCCGTCGCGGGCGAACTTCAGCAGTTCCTCCAGCTGGGGCCGTTTGGTGTCCTTGCCCGATGCCTTGTCCGTAAACACCCTACCCACCGGGATGTCCTCGAGCTGGCGCTGGATGTTCTGGTCCAGGCTGCTGACCCGGATGTATCCCAGACGCTGGCCACTCACGGCACCTCCACGGTTGAAACTGTCAGGATGAAATCTAAGATCCTCAATGTCATATGTCAATACAGGGCTATCCATGTAACCGGAGTAATCTGGCGACATGTCTCAACCTCGTGCCGGCGTGCACTACCCGAGGTCTGTGGGCGAGTTCCAGGCCTGGTTCCGGAGCGACGCGGACTGCCTGGACTACCTGGAGTGGCTGCGGTGGCCGGGCGGCTTCGTCTGTCCCGACTGCGGCCACACCGGGGGCTGGCGGCTGGCCGATGGCCGGTTCGAGTGCTCCGGCTGCCAGGCCCGCACATCGACGACTGCGGGCACGATCTTCGACCGGACGCGCACGCCGCTGACGGTGTGGTTCACCGTCTGTTGGTTGTTCGCCTCCGGCAAGGACGGCATCTCCGCGTTGAGCCTGCAGCGGACGTTGGAGATCGGCTCGTACCAGACCGCGTGGGCGATGCTGCATCGACTGCGGTCGGTACTGGTGCGGCCGGGCAGAGATCGTCTGTCCGGAACGGTGGAGGTGGATGAGACCTTCATCGGCGGTGAGGAGCCGGGTCTGCGCGGCGGCCGCGCCCGGGGCAAGAAGGTCCTGACCGGCATCGCTGTCGAGGTCCGCGAGCCGAAGGGGATCGGTCGGTGCCGGATGGCGCCGCTGACCGACGCGTCCGCCGACTCGCTGCATGCCTTCGTCACCGACCACGTCGAGCCGGGCTCAACGGTGATCACCGATGCCTGGCAGGGCTACAGCGGGCTGGACAAGCTCGGCTACGTCCACGACCGGCGCAGCCAACGGGCCGCCCGCGCCCGCGGAGAAGACCCCGGCGCGCTGCTACCCGCGGTACACCGGGTCGCCTCGCTGATCAAAAGGTGGCTGCTGGGCACCCATCAGGGCTCGACGGAAGCCGCCCACCTGCCCAGCTACATGAACGAGTTCGTGTTCCGCTTCAACCGTCGCCGCTCCCGCAGCCGCGGCCTGCTGTTCTACCGGGTACTCGAGCTCGCCGTCAGTCACAAACCGGTCCGCTACCGGGACCTCATCGCGAACCCAAAGCCCAAGGCGAACCCGCCAGCCGGTCCAGGAGGCCGGGGCCACCCACCGAGCCTGGAGCGCCACCCAGCGAACCGGCCTTGGAGGACCACCTGACCTGCACCCCTCCGGTTACATGGATAGCCCTGTAAAGTCTAACGAGGGCCGTCTCCCCGCAACAGGCCAGCTGAACCGACGCGGAAGGCAGCCGAGTCACCACATTTTCCAAAGACACCTGCACGAAAAGTCCAAAGTCGCCTGCACGCGTAATGGGCTATGAATCGGGATGCTTTTAGCTGCGGGTCTTGAGGTACTGGTAGAGGGTTTCGCGGCTGACCCATTCTCGATTGGCGGCCTTCCCGGAATCCTTCGTTTCCGATAAGGAGCACCCGCTACCTATCGCCTCCGTTGGGCGCAGGAGTAGTGTGCGGTTCATGGATGAGACATTGCCGGTTATCGTCGTCGGTGGCGGGTTCGCCGGCGTTAAGACAGCCACACAGCTTGGCCGCAAAGGCATCGATGTGTTGCTTATCGATAAAAACAATTACCACCAGTTTCAACCGCTCCTGTACCAGGTCGCGACGGCGCAGATCGGGGTCTCGGAGGTGGCGAGGCCATTTCGGGCCATCTTCCGCCGCTCGAACCGGGTCCGGGTAGTTACCGCCGAAGTAACCGCGATCGATCCGGCCGGACGCAGCGTCACCACATCCGATGGCGCTACATACCGGGCCAGGATACTGGTCCTCGCGGCTGGTGCGGTGCCGAACTTTTTTGATACCCCGGGCGCAGAAGAGTTTGCGCACCCGTTGTACTCCGTCATCGATGCGGTCTCGCTGGGCGCCAACCTCACGAGCCTGCTCGACCACGCTGACAAGGAAACCGCGGGAGACGTAAACATCGTCGTCATCGGCGGCGGGCCAACCGGCGTGGAAACCGCCGGCGCCATCGCGGAAAACGTCAAGTTCGTCCTGCCCAGCTATTTCTCGTCCGGGCTGGCCGCCAGATGCCATGTTTACCTGGTGGATATGGTCCCGACCGTGCTGAACGCGTTTTCGGAAAAATCGCAATCGTACGCCAGGAAACGCCTGGTCAAGGTCGGCGTCCGGCTACAACTGGGCGTCGGTGTTACCGAGGTCAGCGCCGATGCCGTGACTCTGGCAGATGGAACAGTGCTGCCCAGCCGGATCGTGGTGTGGGCAGGAGGACTGAAGGCCGGGGCTGTCCTCGCCTCCTCGGGACTGGCACACGGCAGAGGCGGCCGGATCGATGTTCAACCCGACCTTACGGCACGGGACTTCGAAGGAGTCTATGTTCTCGGGGACGCGGCAAACATGACCGATACGACAGGTGCACATCTGCCGCAATTGGGTTCCGTGGCCCAGCAGTCCGGTAAATGGGCAGCCCGCAACATCCATGCGGACCTGACGGGTGGTAAGCGAGAACCCTTCCGGTACTTCGACAAGGGATACATGGCCATGATCGGCCGCGGCGCTGCGGTCGCCGAGATCGGGCGCAAAAGGGTCCAGATACAAGGACCGTTGGCCTTTGCCGCATGGCTTGGAGTGCATGCCGCACTACTCTCCGGGGGCCGGCAAAAGATCGGGGCGCTCATTTCCTGGATCGAAGACTTTGTCTCCCACGAACGATCACAGGTAATCGTCGGCCCCCCGGAATAACATGCTCCGACCCGGCGCCGCGGCCAGCTGGCCCATCGGCTCTGATTTTACGGCTTCGTCCCGGGCGGGATCCGCCCGGCATATGAATCCCTTGGGGGTCGAACCGGGCCGCGAAATCGACGATCTCTGCCTCGCTGACCGGTTCGGCACCAAACACCCCCACGGGGCCCGGCACATAATCATCGAAGAAACGATCCTGGAAAGGAAGCAGCCCCGGCGCCATCCTCTCAGCTGTCATATCCTGTCCCTCCTTCCACCATGAAAACCTACCCGCCAAACCCTAATACACCCGGTTCACCGGCGGCGTCCGGGTGCGGAGGGGGCAGGAAGAGGGATCCTCTGAGGACGCTGCCCTGGAAGGTCTCCCCCTGCGACCAAGGCCCAGGAAGCCGTGAGGACGGCGTCAAGTGGACGGATCGGCCTTTGCGTTCTACCCGCCAGCTGTCACCCATAGTCCTGGCCCTGGAACCCGATAACTACCTCAGAAGCCGCGCCCTGGCTCAAGCCCCTGCTGCCACGGTCCCAGTGACGGTCAGTCCCGAAGCCGCCGAGCACATCCCGGCCGATAACGGCAGCGTTGATGCGGTCGTCGCCAGTCTCGTCCTGTGCAGTGTTGTCGACCAAGCCGCCGTCCTTGCTGAAATCCGGCGCGTCCTGCGACCTGGCGGGACCCTGGCGTACTACGAACACGTCCGTTCGGAACGCCGTGTCCTGGCCATGGCCGAAGACCTGCTCACCCCGGCATGGCAGCGCGTCGCTGGAGGATGCCACCCCAACCGGGACATGCTCAGCGCCATCACGGCAGCAGGGTTCACCGTCGGGGACAACCAACGCTTCGGCTTTGCCGTGCATCCGTTGGTCCCTCCGGTAGCCCACATTCTGGGCAGGGCCACCAGCCCAGGGCCTGCCTGACCGGCTGTGTGCCGGAAGCCCGTGGCCGGTTTCCTCGGACCGGTCCGGCAGCTCCACAGCCCCCGTCAATCTGTTACGTGGTGACCGCCCGGGGGGCCGTGCGGGGCCGCGTGTGCCGGTACCAGCGGTAGCAGAAGATGGTGATGACGATCAGGTCGATGGCGTCTCCGCCGTAGTACATCAGCTGCGCTCCGGCCTGGGCCTGGGCCTGGGGTACGGTAACGCCCGCGGGAGGGATGGCGTAGAGGGTTTTGGCGAGGATGTCATGTCCGGCCAGTGCCGCGACCAGGACGACGGCGCGGGTCCGGTAGCCGGCACGGTGCGGGTCGGGGTCGGTGCCGATCAGGGCGGCGGTGAACAGGTAGCCGGCGGCGAGCATGTGCACGCCTGTCGTATACAACACCCAGAGCCCTCCCACGTTCAGCACCGCGGCGCTCACGGGGTGGGTGAGCACCTGCACCGGGGCGCTGGACAGCACCCGGACCAGGCCCCGGGCAGGCCCGGACGCAGATAGCGCAGCACCAGAGATACCGGCGCGGCGCAGACCAGCAGCAGCGGGGCGGCCATGCCGATAAGCAGGTGACCGGCCATGTGGGCAGTGAAATCCGTGTGCGCGGCCTCCGCGACCGGACCCGCCACTGCGGCGGCGGCCGCGGTAACCCCGGTCAGCCAGAACAGGGTCCGGCGCACCGGGCAGGGACCGCGACGGCGGGTCGCTGCCCCGACGATCAGATAGGCGACGGCCGCCCAGACCAGCGGGAGCAGCAGGAGCAACCCGGAAGCACCGCCGCCGGAGAAGCTGCCGGTATGGGTGTGGTTATCCACGGGCGGTGGCCGGTGCAAGCGACGCGGTCCGGGCCGGGCGGGTGCGCACCAGCAGCACGATGCCGATCGCGAGCATGATGCAGGCCAGAATGTTCCAGGTCAGGTCATAAGGCAGCAGATCCACTTCATAGCGGATCTGGTGCAGACCCATGACCTTGTGCTGGATGGTGCCGTCATAGAGCTGGAACCCGCCGGCCCCGACCAGGACGGCACCCGACCAGCGGGCCATCCTCAGCCCTCCGCGCCGGAGGACGTCCGCAAACAGGAACAGGGCCGCGACCACCGCAAACCAGCCGACAGCGTGGAAAATCCCATCCGAGACCAAACCCACTTCCGGGGTGGATTTGTCGTAGAAGTGGTGCCAGTGCAGCAACTGATGAAACACCGTCTCGTCCACGAACGCCGCCACACCGATCCCGAACAACACCCCGGACAGGACCGTCCGCACCGACATCGCCGCCTGCTCCGTGGACCCGGAGCGCCCCGCAACGCGCCCTACTGGCCTACTGCTCATTCCGACCGCCTCTTCCATTCATCGGTGCCGTGACCGGTCCGCCCGGGCCAAAGGTCCCGTCTCGACGCTCCCACCAGCAGCCAACAGAGTCAAGAGTGCCTGGAACCGGGCGCCATGCCCAGGGACTATCCCCCGCAGCGACAGCTACCAGGCAACGGTGAAGGTGAACCGCCAGCCGATCAGCGTTCAGACGTGGAACAGATAAGGAAAGAGTTCACCCTGCCTGCAGTGGAGCAGGTACGCTCCGGGCTCTCGGAACTCCTGGAGACCCCGAACAGGTAATGCAGCAGCTCGTCCGCGTCTTCATCGACGACGGCACCTTCTGCCCGGGATACCAATTCCTCCCCGGCGGCCAACTCCACCCAACGGTCCTAATTCTTTTCAGGCGTGCGATGGAGCTGCAGATCCCGCACAACTACTTCACGGTTCGATGGTCACACCGTCCTGGAAAGTTGGCGGAGCCCGCCTCGATGACCTTCTCAGAAACGGCACCGCTGGGGCCTTACTACACGCCCTGGAAGCGTCCGGTGCGAGCTAGGGGACCCTTGAGCGCACCGGGGCGGTGCGCAGCGTCGGCCCATGAGACTCATTGACCCCGCATGTTGGCCGGGTCTCAGGCGGTTTCGAGTTCCTTCAGGGCTGCGAGGAGCCTGTGATCGGCGTCCGAGGCGACTTCGGAGACGGCCGGGGCGTCGCTGAGCTGCACCATGGTCTGCGGGTCGATGGTCTGGATGACGGTGGCGCCGTTGTCAGGTCCGCGCCTGATCACGACGTTGCAGGGCAGCAGCAGCCCCATGTCCGGGTCCGCGGCGAGAGCTTTTTGCGCCAGGGCAGGATTGCAGACGCCCAGGATGAGGTAGTCGCCCAGGCCCTGCCCGGCGTCGGACCCGAGTTTGGCCTCGAAGGTGGCGCGGACATCGATTTCGGAGAGCACGCCGAAGCCCTGCCCCGAGAGGGCTTCACGGGTCCGGGTTACTGCTTCTGCGTAGGGCAGGGCGACGGTGATGGTGTGTGCGTAGGTCATTGTTGTGCTCCTTCATCGGTTTTCTCATTCATGCAAAGGCTGTGGGGCCGCTGTGCTACCGGGCTTCGATCAGGCCCATCATGCCGCTGTCCTCGTGGTCGAGGATGTGGCAGTGGTAGACGGTTTTGCCGGTGAAGTCATCGAAGGCGATCCGGACCCGGACACTGCTGCGGGCCGGGACGTTGACCACATCCTGCCACATGGGAGTGTCCACGGGCTGGCCGGCCTGTTCGATGATCTGCATCGGCCATACGTGCAGGTGTTGCCCAGTGTCCTCCAGCCGCTGGCCGGCGGGCAGTCCTTCCTGACTGCGCCCGCTGACACGGCGGTGACGGTGGAGGGGGTGCTGGACCTGGTGACCGGGGAGTACCCGGCCCTGTCGAGGCGGCTGCGGGACGAGACCGGCCCGATCCGACGCTACGTGAATATATACGTCAACGGGAATGAGATCCGCCGCATGCAGGGCCTGGCCACCGAGGTTTCCCCGGGCCAGAAGGTCCTGATCATCCAGTCCGTCGCGGGAGGCTAGCCGCCTCAGGCGACCCGCCAAAGGCTGCATTCGTCGGTGTTGATGGCTTTACGGGTGCCGGACTGCCGGTCCATGATCCAGACGACGCCGATTCCGGGCGCGGTTTCCTGGACGCTGCCGCGGCGGATCACGACATCGTCGTAATTCGGGCCGGCCTTCAGGCGCGCCTCGATCTCGTCGCCGCGGTGCAGCTGATCCAGGGCGCGGATGCGGGTTGCATGGGCTTTGGCTTCCTTCAACATGGCGGGGCCTCCTGGACTGGAGAGTGGTGCCTGCTCTTGCCAGCACTTCCAGTGTGCGGTGCCAATGTTGCGGCTGCGTTTCGGCCCGGTAAGACGTGGGTTAGCGTTCAACGCCGGGGCCGTTACCGGCGTCGACGTCCCGGCCGGAATAGCCTCACGGGAAGCGGCGTTCACCCGGGCGCTGGATCCGGAACCACCGGTAGCCGTAGCGGTCCAGCTCCAGCTCGAAACCGCCGTCGTCCGCCAGCTGGACGTCCTGGCCGTCCAGCAGGTCCCGCAGATAGGCGCCCTCGAAACCTGTCTCCGGGTCCCCGGCAGCGGCCACGTTCGCGGACACCGAGGCTGGTTCCGCCCCGAAGTTGTGGGCCAGGACGACGGTTGAGCCGTCCCGGGAACAGCGGTGCAGGAGCACCTTCGTCGCGGGCTGTTTGATGAGTTCGAAGTCGCCCCACCCCAGCTCGGGGCTTTCCCGGTAACGCTGGATCAGGGTGGCGATGAAGTTCCACAGCGAGTTCGGGTCCCTCTTCGCCGCGGCCACGTTGACGTTCTTCGGCCCGAAGTAGCCGTCCACGACCTGGGCCACTAGATCCTTCGCGGGGGCGGTCGAAAAGCCGCCGTTCTCGGTGTCATTCCATTGCATGGGGGACCGCACGGCCGAGCGGCCCTTCGCCGAGAGGTCCTCGCCCATGCCGATCTCCTCGCCGTAGAAGAGCACCGGGGTCCCGGGCAGCGCGAACATCAGCGAGTACACCATGCGAATCCGGGCGGGGTCGCCGTTGAGCATGGTGGGCAGCCGGCGGCGCAGCCCGCGGCCGTACATCTGCATTTCCTCATCCGGTCCGAAGGCGGCAAAGACTTCCTCGCGCTCGGCGTCGCTGAGTTGGTCCAGGGTCAGCTCGTCGTGGTTGCGGACAAACATGGCCCACTGGTTGTCCGGGTGGATCTTCGGGCGGGAGCTGAGCGACTTGGCCAGCGGCCGGGCATCCTCCCGGGCGAGGGACAAGTACAGGTTCTGCATGGACAGAAAGTCGAACTGCATGTTCAGCTCGTTTCCGGCCGCGCCGCCGAAGTACTTCAAGTGATCCTTGTAGGGCAGGTCGACCTCGCCCAGCAGCAGACCGCTGCCGTTGCGGCGGTTGAGGAAGCTGCGGAGCGCGCTGAGGTAGTCGTGCGGATCGATCTGTGCCGCGTCTTCCTTCGACGTGCCCTGCAGCTCGAGGAAGAACGGGACCGCGTCCAGCCGGAAGCCGTCCAGTCCCAGCTGCAGCCAGAAACCCATGGACTTGGCGATCTCGTCCCGCACTTTCGGGTTCGCCACATTCAGGTCAGGCTGGTGTTTGGCGAACATGTGCAGGTACCACTCACCGGTGGCCTTGTCCCGGGTCCAGATGGACGACTCCTCGCCCGGGAACACCACCTGCTCCGAAGTGTCCGGGGGTGTGTCCTTGCGCCAGACGTAGTAATCGCGAAACGGGTTGTCCACCGACTTGCGGGACTCCACAAACCAGGGATGCTTGTCCGAGGTGTGGTTGAGGACGAAGTCCGCGATCACCCGCATCCCCCGGTCTTTTGCGGTCCGGATAAACTCCACCACGTCGCCCAGGTTGCCCAGCCGCCGGTCCACGCCGTACAGATCCGTGACGTCGTAGCCGTCGTCCCTGTCCGGTGTGGGGTAGAACGGCATCAGACAGATGCACGTCACTCCCAGGGCTGCGAGGTAGTCCACGCGCTGGATCAGGCCGCCGAAATCCCCGGTCCCGTCGCCGTCGCCGTCGAAGAACGTCTCCGGATCCAGGCAGTAGATGACGGCGTTCTTCCACCAAAGGTCCGAGGTCTGTGCAATCCTCACAGCAGCACCTCCCGGTCCTGCCGAGGGTTCCCGGACGCGCGAAGTTGCGGGAGCACATGTTCCGCGAAGGCATGGATGAACGGCGACTGCTCCTGCCCGACGAAATGCAGGTACAGCCCGTCGAAACCGAGCTCGACATATTCGGCGAGCCACTGCGCGTGCTGCCCGGTGTCTGCGGAGATGTTCACGACATTCCGGACCTGTTCCTCGCCGACGTCGGCGCTGACGCCGTCGAAGTGGGCCGCCGTCGGGAGATCCCAGGGGATGGGCGGGGCGAACACGTTGCTACGCCACTGGTCCGTAGCAACCGCGACGGCTTCCTGCTCCGTCGGCGCCCAGGATAAGTGCACCTGCAGCACCGCTTTCCCGCGGCCGCCGGCGTCGCGGTAAGCGGCGAGCACGTCCTTCAGCTTCGCGTGCGGCTGGTTCACCGTGACCAGCCCGTCCGCCCAGCCCGCCCCCCGGCGCGCTGTTTCCACACTGACGGCCGGAGCAATCAACGGCGGCTTGATCTCAGGCACATCCCAGATCCTGGCCTGCTGGACGGTGACCAGGCCGTCCCGGGTCACCTCCTTGCCGTCGTGGAGTTCGCGGATGATCTGCACGGCCTCCTCAAGGCGCCGCTGCCGTGTGGCCTTGTCCGGCCAGGCGTCCCCGGTGACGTGCTCGTTCATGTACTCGCCGCTGCCTGGCGCCAGCCAGAACCGGCCGGGAAACATGTCCGCGAGGGTGGCCGAAGCATGCGCAATGATGGCCGGGTGGTAGCGCTGGCCCGGCGCCGTCACGACGCCGAAGCGCAGCTTGGTGGTGGCCAGCGCGGCCCCCAGCCAGGACCAGGCGAAGCCGGAATGGCCCTGCCGGGCGGACCAGGGCTCGATGTGGTCCGAGCACATGGCGGCGTCGAAGCCGGCCTGCTCCGCCAGCTGAACGTCCTTGAGGAGCTGGCCGGGGCTGATCTGTTCGTGCGATGCGTGGAAACCGAGGCTAGCCATCGTTCATGTCTACCCTCGGTCCGACCGGTTGTCGAGGAAAGCGTGCCCGGCCGGGCCTCTGGCGGGCGGCGCGGTGCGCAGCCACAATAGGCCTATGCGACTGCCGCTGATGCCCCCGATCGCGCCCATGCTGGCGAAAGCCGTGACGTCCCTGCCCGACGGCGCGCTGATGTTCGAACCGAAGTGGGACGGGTTCCGCTCCATCATCTTCCGCGACGGCGAGGACCTGGAGATCGGCAGCCGCAACGGCAAGCCCCTGACGCGTTACTTCCCCGAACTCGTCGACGCGCTGAAGGCAAACCTCCCGCCGCGCTGCGTGCTCGACGGCGAGATCATCATGGTTGGCGCCTCCGGCGACCGGCTCGACTTCGACACCCTCCAACAGCGGATCCACCCCGCCGCGAGCCGCGTCCGGCTGCTGGCCGAACAGACCCCGGCGAGTTTCGTCGCGTTTGATCTGCTGGCTCTCGACGACGAGGACCTCACCGCGCGTCCCTTCGCCGAGCGGCGCGGGGCGTTGGAACGAGTGCTCGCCGGAAGTGCGGCCCCGATCCACCTCATCGCCGCGACGCGGGACAAGGGAACCGCCCAGGAGTGGTTCCACCAGTTCGAGGGGGCCGGGCTCGACGGGATCGTGGCCAAGCCGCTGGGCGGGCCCTACCTGCCGGACAAGCGCTCCATGTTCAAGATCAAGCACGAACGCACCGCGGACTGCGTTCTCGCCGGGTACCGGGTGCACACCTCCGGGCCGGACCGGATCGGCTCACTGCTGCTGGGGCTCTACGGCGACGACGGCGCACTCGCCAATGTCGGCGTGGTGGGGGCCTTCCCGATGCAGCGACGGAAGGAACTCTTCGCAGAACTCCAGCCGCTGGTGACCAGCTTCGAAGAACACCCCTGGGACTGGGCCCGGCAGGAGGACGGGACCCGGACGCCGCGCAATGCCGAAGGCAGCCGCTGGAGCGGAGGCAAGGACCTCTCCTCCACCACGCGCTCCGGCCGGAGCGCGTGGTGGAAGTGAAATACGACCACATGGAAGGCGAGCGGTTCCGCCACACGGCGCAGTTTGTCCGCTGGCGCCCGGACCGGGACCCGCGGTCCTGCACCTACGAACAGCCTTGAAGGTCCTGATCGGTGTGTGGCGGCTGGCCGGGATGTCCTCGGGCAAATATCTTGCCGCGACCATGGACTTGTGGCTGCCCAGGCTGGAGGCCTTCGGGGAACTGGACGCACAAAGACTCAGCCCGGCGGTGAGGGCGCAGTTGCTGAAGATCTCCGGGGCCACGATCGACCGGCTGCTCAAGCCCACCAGGGACGCCGGCAGACCCAAGGGCCTGTCCGCCACCCGGGCCGGACCGCTGCTGCGCAACTCGATTACGGTCCGCAAGGCCGGGGATGAACATGAACAGGCACGCGGCTTCATCGAAGCGGACATGGTCGTCCACTGCGGCCCCACCCTGGCAGGGGAATTCGCCAGAACCCTGACCGCCACGGACGTGTCCACCGGCTGGACCGAGAACGTCGCGGTCCGTAACGGTGCGCACAAATGGGTGCTGGCGGCAATGGATGAGATCGTGGCGCGCCTGCCGTTCCCCCCTGGTCGGGCTGGACACCGACAACGGCGGGGAATTCATCAACTATGCCCTGATCAAATGGGCCGGTGACAAGGACATCTACTTCACCCGGTCCCGGCCGTACAAGTCCAACGACAACGCCCACGTCGAGCAGAAGAACGGCGACGTGGTCCGCCGCCACGCCTTCTACTACCGCTACGACACCGCCGCGGAGCTGAAGCTGCTAAACGCCCTCTATGCCCTCGTGCGGGTCCGGCTGAACCTCTTCACCGCCACCACGAAAGCAATCGGCTGGCGCTCGAACAAACACGGGAAGAAAACCCGCGTCTACGACAAGCCGCGAACCCCGTACCAGCGCGTGACCGATTCCGGGATTCTGACCGGAGCCAAAGCCGCTGAACCCGCGGCGCTGATGGCGATCACCAACCCGGCCGACCTCACCCGAGGCATCACCGCCATCCAAACCCAGCTGATCGCCCTCGCCGCGGCGAAAACACGGGCCCTGGAAGCATCATCCACGCGAGCACAAATAACTGAGGCAAGCACAACACTTTCGCGAGCATCTTGACATGAGTCGTTACGGCATCCGGCATCCCGAAGCGCCCTCCGACGCCGCATCCGGGCCTTTGCTGACCTGGTGTCGAGGCCATCGCCATGGCTTACGGGAACGGTGCTCGGGTGAGAGACGCGCCCGGCTTCAGCCCTTGCGCGACCAGGTTCCTGGCCCGTAGCTTGAGGGCAGCGAAAGACACCTTCCGCAGCGCCGGCCCTTGAGCCGGCGGAAAAGCAGAGTCACCGAAGGACACACCGATGGCAACAGGCACAGTCAAATGGTTCAACGCTGAGAAGGGATTCGGCTTCATCGCCCCCGATGACGGCTCAGCAGATGTTTTCGCCCACTACTCGGCAATCGCCAGTAGCGGCTACCGCTCCCTGGAGGAGAACCAGAAAGTCCAGTTCGACATCACCCCAGGACCGAAAGGCCCGCAGGCGGAGAATATCCACCCGATGTGAAGGTCCCCGCCGCCGGAAAAAGCAGCCCGCCCCCGACCGGCACCGATCGTTCCTACGGAACCAGGCATCCGGTTTCATCCGGACACCGTTTCCCTGCCTTCTCCCACATATCTGCCATACGGACAGCCCGTAGTCGGGACCAATCCAAGGAGCACCCCATGACCATACCGCCACAACGCGAACCCGCACCGTTTCCGCCCCAGCCCGGGCCGACACCGGAATCCCCCGACCCCACAAACCCCTTTCCTCCCAGTCCTGCTCCGGAACCGGATCCAGGCCCGGTCCCCGATCCCGGACCGCTGACACCGCCCACCGATCCGACCCGCAGGCCCTAGAACCACATAGACAGGACGGCGACAACCAACGCCGGGTCCGGGGGCAGAAAACACCTGGCACCGGAATCCCTGAAGGCGGCGCGCCTCACAGGGTTGCCTCCTAAAGAATCAAGGAGTGGCAGAGATGGATAATCAGGACATCCTGGACCGTATTCAGGCCTTGGTCGATGAGGAACACCAACTCCGCGCATCCGCAGCACCCAGACCCGCATCAGAGGACGCGGATGCGGCGTACGAGGAACGCAGGGTCAGGTTGCGGCGCGTGGAGCAGGACCTTGACCAGTGCTGGGACCTGCTACGCCAGCGAAAGGCCAAAGAAAACGCCGGGGCAGACCCCGGTGAGGCGCTTGCACGGCCTGCCAACGAAGTAGAAGGTTAGCGGCAGTAAGGGTACCGCCCTCCCCTGAACAGGACGCCAACGCCCCCTTTGAGTTGCCCAGGCCAGGCCCGGCAGGTGGCATCAACCGGCTTCCCGGCCAACGAAGGGCACGGGCAGGGTTCTTTGTCGGGTCCTCCGCCCGGGGCTAGCCTGAAGTCCGGAACACAGCTCATTGCCTGGATCTGGGACACAGCTCAACAGGCGGGCCGAAGCCCTCCAAGACTAGCTAGGAGCCCGTCAATGTCGACCATCTCCCATACCCATAGGCCCAGCAATGCCCGGCCGCCCTCCGTGCGGCGGCTTTGGTGCACCAGATGCCGCACCGACCAGCACCTGGTCATCGATGCCATCGAGCCGCCCCTTGCCCCGGAGGAAGGCCTGGTTGAGGTCTCGTACACCTGTCTGGGCTGCGATTTCCTCTACGCCCACCCCGCCACCGTTGCCCAGGTCGCTGCCATCCTCAACAAGCCTGGCCCCGGGAGGACCTCGGGAATTCTGCAGTTCGGCGGAACATACATCCATTGCGGTGAACCCATGCACACCATAGGTTCCGAAACGCGCAACATCTATGCCCCGCTGACCACCGAACAGTCCGCCGAACCCGTTCTGGACGTCTACCTCCGCACCCGCGTCCTGAAGTGCGCCTGCGGATTCCAGATGGAAATACCGGACTGAGCCCACCACTTCCCCAGGCCATGGTCTAGGCGAATCCGAATCCATCAACCACACAGACGCGCCGGTTATTATCGAGGACAGCCGTTCGGGCAGCAGGTCAGCCGTAATCCACCCGAACAGTCATGGCATATATGGGTCCAGGGGTGACGCTGTCCCGGCCATTGGCCTGCATGAGACGATTCCCGCATGAATGAGAACAACTCCGGCAGGGCCGGCCGTCCGGCCCGCGGTTACGCCGACACCACCGGACACAGCCACTATCACGAAGTCCTGACCACAGAACAGCTGCAGGCACTCGGGCAACGGCGGAAGGACGCCGAACAAAAACTCGAACGCCACCAGCTGGAAGCCCGGAGCAAGGAAAACCTCCACGAAACAGACCCGGGACCCTGCAGAGCCGGCGGACAGCCTGCGTTAACCGGCCAGCGGCCTCTCCGGCTGTGCTCAAGTTCTTAGGAACCAGTGACAGTTCGATGGGTGCCTGGAGATTCTCGGACAGTCTCGCATCAAGGTCAGTCCGTCGCTTTCACCGTCATTCTGGCCGTCGCCGCCGCCGGCCAGCTGCTGACCGGGGTCCTCAGGTCACTCATGCCCGCTCTGAGGGATTCTTCACACGCCCTCCGTCCGTGAACAGTGCGCCCCGGATGCCGGCCTGACCAGCGGCTCATTGGACGACGGGCAGCAACGATACGTTGATGCGCCGCGGATTGCGGAGGGACGGCGGCGACTGGGGCCGCCTTGGTCACAGGAGGCGCATCGCCGCCGGCCCGTACCAACGGCCCGTTCCCGGACCGAGGACTTGGAGGACCGGGCGCAGCAGGGAGCATGAACTTCGTCTGATCGCACCGGGCTCAGCTATAGCTGCGTGGAAAACCGGCCAATGCCCGTCAGATAAACTCGGCCGCACGTCTGATACGGACACGTGGGAGTGCCCTCCATTCCCCAGGACGGGGAAATAGACAGTGCTGCCTTGCCCACTGCCCGTTATCCGCGGATCCGGACAACAGCCTGCACCCTCCGCAGGCACCTGCGTTTTCTCAACTCGATGGCAATAGAAGGGCACTGTGACGTGGTTTCCGAGGGCCCGGCTATCCCCCATAGGCGGGCCTTCCTCGCGCGGTCCTGTCCTGTTCATTGCAGAGGACGCCGACACCCTACGTGTCAGGGTGAGTTGAGGCCAGCGGCTCATAGCAACTCCGCAAAAAGCGTAGGGCGAGAATCAGGAACAGCATCAATGTCTATCTCCA
>NZ_JAXCID010000046.1:0-32463 GCF_035985125.1 Arthrobacter sp. CG_A4
AACTGGGCAGGAACGTCGCGGCCCGTCGTGTTGGGCAGGTCCGGTCAGGCGTTGGATGGGTCCGGCGGCGTGGAATCTGGACCTTTACGCGCCGCGGGGGACATGTCCATTTTTCGCACTCGGGACTGGGCATAGCGGGACTATGTCCATCCGTGCACCCCGGCGCGGGGCATGTCCCTCAGCGGTGCCCTCCCAGCCCCGGGCCAAGACCCCCGACGAACTGACGAAAGTGTCCACTAGCGCCGGCGCCGCCGGCCCCTCTGATACGGAACAATCCCGTTAAACAGGCTGAGTGGGAGCGGTCCTTCCGGACCGCTACCACTCATCCCCCCAATGGCGCTTGGACGACTGCCTTGGCCTCGCGCGGAGTATTCCCGTCCGCGAAGCGATTGCCGCTTTCACACATTCATGATCCTCTCACGGTCTAATGATTTTGTGAACGTCTATTCGCTGTTCTTATTTAATGTTGCATGAGCGTTACCAGATTTGCTGTCATTCAGCCCGGAGAACCAAAACAGGGCGAGGCCCAGCACGTAGCCCAGGACTGCTGAGTAGTTGATCACATGCTGCCCGAGCGCCCACTCCGGAGGCGCGAAGGACGCTGGAATGCTCACCACCACGGCGAGGGCGCCGAGGAGTGTCACCAGCGAGGCCGCCCGCACGAGTCGAGGCAACTGGCTCCTGACCGCCGCCAGCAGGGGGGCCGCGAGGATAAGCGAGACGAATGCCGGGTAGCTGCGGCCAGCGGCGGCATAGAAGGGAGCGAGGACCGCGTTCCGCCCGCCGCCGACGGAGAGCGACTCCAACCCGGCAGAGGACCCTCGGGTGTCCATCAGGAAGAAGATCACCGCCACGGCCGCACAGCAGACGCCCAGGGCCCAGCGCCCCGGCCTCCCGGCAATAAGTCGGTAGCCCCTGGCCGAGGCGAGCCCCCGCATGACCCGCAGGCCGACCAGCAGGACGGTGGCGAAGACAAGGAACCGCAGGATGAGATGGGTGAGGTTCCAGCCCCCCAGCACGCTGTCGATCGCTTCGTAGGGGCCGGAGACGGCGAGCAGGCTGCACAGCGTCGCCAGGAGCAGAATCCCGAAGACGGTTCTGTTGCGTCCCCTCACGGCATCGGGAACGCGGAGGAGAAGCACGGTGCCGCACACCACCAGCGTGCCCCATTCAAGGACCGCCATTATTGCTGGTTCGTCCAATTCGGCCGCCTGCTCAGCTCATGGCAATCGTCATTTGAAGCCCGGCTGCGTCTTCGGCGTCCGCTTCGCCGCGGTCTTCCCCAGCCGAAGCGCGCGGCCCGCCCTTAGGCTGGAGAGCCAGACGGCGGCCAGTCCCAGGGCGAGACACAGCACCGAGACGTAGTTGATAATGGCCTTCACATATCCGACTTCCGGCGGGATCAGGGGGAAGAAGGAGCCAAACGCCATGGACGCGAAGGCGACGGTCAACAGTAGCGCCCCCGCGCGGATGGCCTTGGGCAGCCGCTGACTGATGGCCCGGTAGGTGGCGGGGAGGATGCATGCTGCCACGTACGACGGGTACAGGCGGCCCGCCGCCGCATACGCCTCGATGAGTACCGCGTTCTCAGGGCTTCTGGACGGAAGGGTGGTCAACCCGGTGACCGAGCCGGCGGTATCGGCCAGCAGGAAGAGTGCCAGGGTGGCAATGCCGATGAGGGAGAGGACTCCAATTCCCACCGGCCCTATGATGAGGCGGACACTTCTCTGGGCGTCGAAGGCCTTGGCGATCCGGTATCCGGCCAGCAGCACGGCCCCATAGATGACAAATCGAAGCATCAGGTTCGCATAGTTCTCCGATCCCAACCCGGAATCCACGGCCGTGTACGGGGCATCAATACTGAGCAGGGTAGCCACCGTCATAAACGCGTAGATGAAGAACAGCGAACGGTTCTCACCCCGGATCGCGCTGGGGATTCGGGCGAGCGCTACAATGCCGCAGACCGCCAGTGTGGTCCACTGCAGCATCGCGATCATCCGAGGTTCTCCCATATCTTTTCTGTTTGTGCGTGTTCCTGCTCCTGCCGGCGGAGGATCTTGCCAAGGGCTTGCAGGCGCTCGCCGGCCAGCGCCGTGAGGTCGCCGTCCGAGAGCGCGTCGAGGGCGGACTGCCTCGCCCCCGGCGGCCAGCCTGCCTCGGCCTCCGTGATCAAGCCCGTTGCGACGAGTCCGCCCGTGAATCCTATGCCCGCCGAGCGCGCCGTCGCGAGGGCGAGTTCCGGGGAGAGCCGGTTCGCGGTCAACTGTGCCGAGTAGTTCTGCGGTGCGACCCCGGTGGCGGCGGAGACCCGGTGCCGCAGCTCGCCGTCGTCGATCGCTTCAACCCAGTTCCGGACGGACGTGGCGTGCGGGGCGGGGCTGAGCGGCGGCGTCAGCGCACTGCCGTGATCCCCGTAACCGCCGTACGCCGGTGAGGACCGGGAAATGACGGCGCGCAGCAGATCCATGGTGGCAATCTGACTGACCAGCTCGGCGGGAGCCGGCGGCAGCGGCTGTCCGGCCAGCTCGGCGAAGCTGTCGAACGAGGCGAGGGCCGCCAGCGGGCTCAGGCGCACGGCCCGGCTGATGCTGACGAGGGTGGTTTCGGCCACCTTCCCGCGCACCAGCTGCTGCGCCAGAGTGGTGCGCTTGATCCCGGAGATCCGGCAGATGTCAGCCGTGCTGGACTTCGGGGCAACCTCGTGAAGCCAGCGTTGGAACGCCTTCGCGGGTAGTGGCATCTAGGGCTTCCTGCGGAATCGGCGGGACGTGGTTCTACTGGTGCGCGGCTGTGACGACGTGGCCGGGACTAGGATTTTGCGGAAGGTGCTGATTCAACTATGCTAAGTGCTCGAACCCGCTGGTCCGTACACCCCCCAAGTCCGGACCAGCGGGTTCTTCTATGCCCGGCGGGATTCCGGCCGCTTCCTGGCGGTTTCCTGCCGTAACGGATTGCCTGCCGGGCTGCCCGTTTTGGGCCGCGGTGAGAGAATGGACCAATGACTGCAACCCTTGTTGCCAAGGACCTTTCCGGTGGACACGACCACCGCACACTCTTCGCCAAACTCTCCCTGACCGTCGCGCCGGGCGACGTCATCGGCGTCGTGGGCGCCAACGGGGCGGGCAAATCCACCCTGCTCCGGCTGCTGGCCGGCGTCGACGCACCGCAGGAGGGCACTGTCAGTCTTGCCCCGGCGGACGCGTTCGTCGGCTGGCTGCCGCAGGAACACGAGCGGATCCCCGGCGAGACGGTGGGCGGCTACATCGCCCGCCGGACCGGATGCGCGCAGGCGACGGCTGAGATGGAGTCCACGGCCGAGGCGTTGGGCGCAGGGGCACCCGGCTCGGACGACGCCTACTCTCTGGCCTTCGACCGCTGGATGGCCTCCGGGGCGGCCGACCTCGAGGACCGGATCCCGCCGGCCCTGGCAGAGCTCGGCCTGGAGGTGGGGTCCGGGGCGGCGATGTCCGGGCTCTCCGGCGGGCAGGCCGCCCGGGTGGCGCTCGCCGCGCTGCTGCTGAGCCGCTTCGATATCGTGCTGCTGGACGAGCCCACCAATGACCTTGACCTCAACGGCCTGGCCAGGCTGGAGGGCTTCGTGCAGGGCCTGCGCGGCGGTGCTGTGCTGGTCTCGCATGACCGTGAGTTCCTGGCCCGCTGCGTGACCACCATCGTTGAGCTGGATCTGGCCCAGAACTCCGTGGCGGTCTACGACGGCGGCTATGAGGCTTTCCTGGAGGAGCGGGCGGTCGCGCGAAGGCACGCCCGCGAACGCTACGAGGAGTACGCCGGCACCAAGGCGGACCTCATCTCGCGGGCCCGGACCCAGCGGGAGTGGAGCTCCCAGGGCGTCCGGAACGCCATGAAAAAGAACCCGGACAATGACAAAATCCGGCGGGCGGCCAGCACCGAGTCCTCCGAAAAGCAGGGCCAGAAGGTCCGCCAGATGGAGTCCCGGATCGCCCGGCTTGAAGAAGTCGAAGAGCCACGCAAGGAGTGGCAGCTGCAGTTCAGCATCGGGGCGGCGCCGCGGTCCAGCGCCGTCGTGGCCACCCTCCGTGACGCCGTTGTGCAGCAGGGGGACTTCACCCTGGGCCCGGTGAACCTGCAGCTGAACGCCGGCGAGCGGATCGGAATCACCGGCCCCAACGGCGCCGGCAAATCCACCCTGCTGCGCCTGCTGCTGGGCGGGCAGCGCCCTGATTCCGGCGACGCGTCCATGGGCGCCTCGGTGGCCGTCGGCGAGATCGACCAGGCCCGCGGGCTGCTGGCCGGAGACCTGCTGCTGGGCGCCGCCGTCGAGGCCGTCCTCAAGGACCAGTCCCCGGCCGAAGTCCGCACCCTGCTCGCTAAGTTCGGTCTCAGGGCGGACCACACCTCCCGTCCGGTGGATTCCCTGTCCCCGGGGGAACGGACCCGGGCCGCACTGGCCCTGCTGCAGGCCCGCGGCGTCAACCTGCTGGTCCTGGATGAACCCACCAACCACCTTGACCTGCCCGCCATCGAACAGCTCGAGGACGCCCTCGAAGGCTACGACGGCGCGCTGCTGCTGGTCACGCACGACCGGCGGCTGCTGGAAAACGTGCGCCTGGACGCGCGCTGGAACGTGGACGACGGCGTCGTCACTGAGCTGCTGGGCCATACCTCCCCTGCACCCACCGGCGGGCGGACCGCCGCCCCGAAAGGCAACAACGCATGAGCATGGACCGGGTGGCCTGGAGCTCCCTTTACAACATCACCCGCGCCTCATCCGGCTCCAAGCCGTTTTCGAAGGAGCTGCTCCGGCGTGTCTTCGGTTTCGCCCGGCCGCACCGGGGAAAGCTGATCGCCTTCGTGCTGCTCTCGATCGTGATGGCCGTGCTGGCCGTCGCCACCCCGGTCCTCGCCGGGCAGGTGGTTGACGCGATCATCGCCGGTGCCGGCACCGACGTCGTGGTCCGGCTCGCCGTGCTGATCGCCATCGTGGCGGTGGCGGAAGCCGGGATCGGCCTGGTCACGCGCTGGTTGTCCTCCATCATCGGTGAGGGTGTGATCGTGGACCTGCGGACCAGGGTGTTCGACCACGTGCAGAAGATGCCGATCGCCTTCTTCACCCGCACCCGTACCGGGGCGCTCGTCAGCCGGCTGAACAACGACGTGATCGGGGCGCAGTCGGCCTTCGCCGGAACGCTCTCCGGCGTGGTCAGCAACGTCGTGGCCCTGGCCCTCACCCTCGTGGTGATGCTGGGCAAGTCCTGGCTTGTCACCGTGCTCGCCATGATCCTGCTGCCGATCTTCCTGATTCCGGCCCGCCGGATGGGCTCCCGGCTGGCCGACCTGCGCCGCGAAGCCGCCGAGCACAACGCCGCCATGGGCACCCAGATGACCGAGCGGTTCTCCGCCCCCGGCGCCACCCTGGTGAAGCTCTTCGGCCGCCCCGATGAGGAGTCGCGCGAATTCGCGCTCCGCGCCGGCCGCGTCCGGGACATCGGTGTGCGCACCGCCATGCTGCAGTTCACTTTTGTCACGGCCCTGACGCTCGTCTCGGCGCTGGCCCTGGCGCTGGTCTACGGCCTGGGCGGCTGGCTGGCCCTCCAGGGGCAGCTTGCAGCCGGCGACGTCGTGGTGCTGGCACTGCTGCTGACCCGCCTCTACGCGCCGCTGACGGCGCTCTCCAACGCCCGGGTGGAAATCATGAGCGCCCTGGTCAGCTTCGAGCGCGTCTTCGAGATCCTGGACCTCAAGCCGCTGATCGTGCAGAAGCCCGACGCCGTGTCATCGCCGCCCGGCCCGCTCTCGGTGGAGTTCGACGACGTCCGCTTCGCCTACCCCTCGGCGGACAAGGTCTCGCTGGCCTCGCTGGAGGACGTGGCCACGCTGGACACCCGCGGCGGGGACGAGGTGCTGCACGGGATCAGCTTCCGGGTGGAGCCGGGCCAGACCGTGGCCCTCGTGGGTTCCTCGGGTGCCGGCAAGTCCACCATCGCGCAGTTGCTCTCCCGCTTGTACGACGTCGATTCCGGCGCCGTCCGCTTCGGCGGCACGGCACCGGGGACCGGCGTCGACGTCCGTGACCTCACCTTCGACGCGATGCGCGAAACCCTCGGCATGGTGACGCAGGATGGGCACCTGTTCCACGAGAGCATTTCCTCCAACCTGCGTCTGGCCGCACCGGATGCCACCGAGGAACAGATGTGGGGTGTGCTGCGCCAGGCCCGGCTCGAAGACATGATCCGCTCCCTGCCGGACGGCCTGGACACCGTAGTGGGGGAGCGCGGCTACCGGCTCTCCGGCGGCGAACGCCAGCGTCTCACCATCGCGCGCCTGCTGATCTCGCAGCCTCGCGTCGTCATCCTGGACGAGGCCACGGCCGCGCTGGACTCCACCAACGAAGCCGCCGTGCAGGAAGCACTTGGCGCCGCGCTGGAGGGCCGCACCGCCGTCGTGATTGCCCACCGGCTCTCCACCATCCGCGCCGCCGACGCCATCCTGGTGGTGGAGGACGGCTCGATCGTGGAGCGCGGAACCCACACGCAGCTCCTCGCCGCCGAAGGCCGCTACGCGGAGCTGTACCGGACCCAGTTCGCCGAGGCCGCTGCGGTGGTCGACGAGGCCGTCCCGGGCTCTAGTGCGCATTTTCGCTGATTCGTCCGGGATTCTTTCCCCGGGAGTCCTGGCGCGGGAGTCTTGGCCCGGGAGCTGGGAGGGCACGGCTCAGGGACATGCCCCGCGGCGGGGCCAGCGGGTGGACATAGTGTCACTATGCCCTGTCCCGGGTGCGAAGAATGGACATGCTCCCCGCGGACTGGACACCCACCCCAAGGGACATGCCCCGCGACGGGGCCAGCGGGTGGACATAGTGTCATTATGTCCAGTCCCGGGTGCGAAGAATGGACATGCTTGCCGTTACCCCCGGCTACCCCCGGCCTGGAAAGGTCTTGGCGCTGCCTACCCCGTCAACCCCCGACGACCCAGCGAAAATGCTGTTGGTCCTGCTGGCCCCGCAGTGCTGGCAGGACATAGTCGGTGAGCAGCGGGGCGAGGTCGTCAGGGAGTTCGCCGTCGAGCTCCAGCCAGCGGATCTCGGCAATTTCGGCGGAGGGGCGGGCGCACCAGGTCCCGGGGGCGGTGAAGACGGTGGCCTCGATCTGTGTGGCCGCCTCGTTGGCGGCGTCCGCAAGCCAGATCCCGAGGAGCTCGAGCTCGTCCGGCGCGAGTACGATCCCGACTTCTTCCTCCAGTTCGCGCGACGCCGTCTCGGCGGCAGTCTCGCCGGCCTCTGGCTTCCCGCCGGGATGCATGAATTTGGCCGTGCCCTTTTTGCGGACGGTCAGGAGCCGTCCGGCGTCGTCAAAGACGCAGACGGCGGAGACCACAATGAGCGGATTCATCCGTGGGTGCCTGGCGGCTGGCGGCGCAGCACGGAGTCGAGCAGAAAGTCCTTGGCCGGTCCCGTGACCTCCCAGCGGTAGCGGAATTCGTCCGGGCCGGTCCTGGCGTAGCTCACCCGGTAGGTGTCCGGGTCGCACCAGTGCTGGTCGTGGCTGCTCTGCGCGCCGAACCCCATGCGGTGAAAGGGCCGGCCGTCCGGGAAGGACATGTCCATCGTGTCCGGCGACTCCGTGGCCCGCAGCAGGTAGTCGCGGCAGGCCGGACCCGTGAACGGTTCGCCGCTGAAGGAGGTCCAGGCGATGGTGCCTTCTTCGTGGAGGCGGAGGCCGCCGTCGTGATCCTGCGCGTGGACACCGTGCTGACTGTCATCATCGCCGAGGGGAGTGAAGCGGACGACGCCGGTGAAGGCACCTCGGGTGCCGGCAGCCCGGTCCAGGAGGGTGCGGTCCACCTCCCAGGCGCCCACCAGGTAGGCGCGGAGGTCGAAGTCCGGAGCGGAGTCCGGGGACTGGGGGTTCAAGTGCCCTCGATTGGAATCGAACCAACGACACCGGCTTTAGGAGAGCCGTGCTCTATCCACTGAGCTACGAGGGCGGGCCTCCGGACTGGACGGCCGCGGCCGGCCCGTTCGGACACGGGTATAAGCATACAAGGTGAGGGCCCGTACTACGCTCTTTCCATGACTGCCCCAGCCTCACCGGCCTCCAAGAACATCATCTATCTCCCGGACGTGCCCGCCACCAGGTTCTATGCCGGTGCCCTGGCACTGCTGAGCGTGCTGCAGTATTTCGTGGCCGAGGCGGCCGTAATCGGCGCCTGGGCGGGATCCGCGCCGTACAGCCGCCGGACGGGTTACATCAGTGATCTGGGCGCCAACGGCTGCGGGGCGTTCGACGGCCGGGACGTCTGCTCGCCGGCGCATCTGCTGATGAATTCCTCGTTCATGGTCCAGGGCGTTGGGATGATGGTCGGCGCCCTGCTGCTCAGCTCGGCCCTGCTGTGCACGGCGGCACGGCCCGGGGCACGGCTGGCGCTGGCGCCGGCTGGCGGGGCGCCGGCCCCGGCCGGCCTGGCGCCGCGGGCCGCCGCGATCATTGCCCGCACTTTCACCGCCCTCGCGGGTGCCGGCACCGTTCTGGTGGGCTTGGTGCCGGAGGATGCCGGCTCCGGCTGGCACATGGTTGGCGCGGTGGCTTACTTCGCCGCCGGGGCTGTGGCGCTGATGATTCTCGGCGGGCTGTGGCTCCGGCAGTCCCCCCTCGGCTGGTTTATCCTCGCGTGCGGTGTAGTGTCCTTCGGCGCGTTGATCACCGGCGGGGTGACGGGCATGGCGGTCCCGGAGCCCGGCAGCCTGGAACGGCTGATGGGGTACCCGATCACCATCGGCATGGCGGCGGTGGGGCTTGTTGTGGCACAGCGTGTGCGGACCGCGCGCAGGCCTAACCGCTCGCCGGCTTGAGCAGTTGCGGCGTGCGGCGAAAAGCTGTGGTGCAGACCTGCCTCCCGGCGGCACCCGGATCGCCGGCCGCTACTTGGGCGCCGCCGCCGGAGAGGCGGACGCGGCCGCCATGATCTTCAGCAGCTCCTCGTCCCGCAGCTTTGACCACGGCGACTCCGGCGAGCCCTGCAGGGCGGCCTCAGGGCTGTTCGTCTGGGTCCACCACTTCGCTTCGAAGACGCGGCCTTCGAAGAGGACGCGGTCGCCCTTGCGGTAAACCGTGGCCGGCTGCCACTGGGCTGCAGTACCGGCGGGCGCGGTGAGCTGGGGAGTCGGCCTGTCGCCGGGCAGCACGGGGCCGATGATGCGCCACGGCGTGGCGGCACCCTGGCGTACCGGGTCATCCGGGGTGTCCGCGCGGGTCCACCACTTGGCCTCATAGACGTTGGAGTGCCAGACGATCCGCTCGCCGGTCGTGTAAGCGGTGGTTTCGCTCCATACCGGGTACGGGCTGGTGGTCGGATCGTCGCTGACGGCGGGGGCCGCCGTCGGCTGCACGGACGGCGCCGGTGCGGCCGTCGGGGCGGTGACGCCCGCGCCGAGGATCGTGGCAAAGCTCGCTGAATCCTGTTCCACGCCGCTGCAGCCGTCCGAGACCTGCTCGACGTCAGGGTAATTGGGGCTGCACGTCCGGTCACGGTTCAGGGACCACATCGACAGGCGGCCCACGCCCTTGGCGCTTGCATAACCGCTAAGGTCCTGCGCGTCCTGGAGCGTGAAGATTTCACCGGCAATGTCGTTCTGGCCGATCATCGGGGTCAGGCCGATCTTGCGCCAGACGGTTTCGCCGCCCAGCTCGGTCCCTGCCGCCCGGTACAAGGTGGTGAGCTGCCCGTGCGTGGCCTCCGCGGCGGAGACGGCATTCTCGTACATCGAGCGGCCCGGCAGCCTGCTTCCGCCATAGTCCATGGTCATAACGTTGACCCCGGCGAGCTCGGTACCCGCGGAAATCGTTCGGCGCACCGCGTCGGTGCCCGCCGTCGTCATGCCGTTCGGGTCGGCCGGAAGCGTCAGCCAGACGCTGAGGTCCTTGCCGTCGCGGCGGCGGTCCTGCTGGAGCGCAGCGATGGCCGCGGAGCGCCGGTCCAGGGAGTCGACGTCGCTGAGGGCTCCGCCCTCGATGTCCAGATCGATGCTGCTGACGTTGTAGCGGTCGACGACGGCACGGTAGGCCGCCGTGAGCCGCTCCGGGTCCGTGCAGCTGGTAGCCAGTTCGTTGTTGATCAGCCCGCCGAAGGAGACGGAAACGGCCCCGCCCAATTGTTGGAGCCGTGCCACGCGGCGGTCCAGGTCCAGGGCCGAGCCGGCCTCGTCAAGGGAGTACGCAGCTCCCCAGGTGGGGGCACAACCGTCCTTGGCATCGGCCACCACGAACGACAGCACCACGTTCCCGGCTTCTTTGGACACAGGCGCTTCAAAGGCATACCGCGGAGTAGCTGTGACGTCGACGTAGCCGGAGAAAATGGAGGGGATGGCCTCGGCTGCCCGGACGTCCTGGAAGTTACCCCAGGCGCCCACCCCGCCAACGGTGGCTGCCACCACGACGCCGGTGAGCACGCCCAACCGGGCGAGCGATAACTTGCGGCCTGGGAATCTTTCGGACACAGGGCCCCCTTATGTCAAATTAGGTGAACTGCCGGTCACCTGCCGGCTACGAGGATCAGATTGAGTAAATTCCGGGGTGTCTGGTGTCCGGCATCGGTCTGACCTTGCATTATCATAAGGGCACTCGCCGGAACATTCCGGCGCTTCGTGCGCGATTCCGCAAAAGCGCACGCCGACTTTGCCGTCTATGGGGACCAATGTCTGATCAGCTTGTCTTGCCGCGCCTGGACGCAGAAGGCGTTTCCGGCGATCAAAAGGGTGCCTCGCGGCGCCGTCAGTGGGGGGCGGAGCGGCGTTCCGAGCCGCTGTCGATCGTGCACCCCCGGCCCTCCCGGCGCAAAATAATTCTCGGCCGGCTGGCCATTCTCACCACGGTCCTGGCCTGGGTTACTTACGTTATTTCGACAATCCTCAAAGAGCTTGCGGATAACCCCAACGCCGGCTTTCGGTTCCAATTCGAGACGGTTTCCTATCTTGTCGTCGTAACATTCCTGACGTTTTCGGCACTCATGTACCTGTTGGCCAGACAAGGGGCGCTGTACCGCTTCCGGGACCACCAGCGCGTTCCGCGCGGAGAACTCGACCGCCACTTTTCCGGTTATGCCGACGGCATCACCGTCCTGGTCCCTTCCTACGCCGAGGAGCCGCAGGTTGTGCGCGCCACCCTGTGGTCCGCCGCACTGCAGGAGTTCCCGGCTCTCAAGATCGTCCTGCTGCTGGATGATCCGCCACACCCTTCGGACCCTTCGGACCTCGCACGGCTGGACAAGACGCGGGCCCTGACGGCGGAGATCGCCGCCGCCCTCGGCGCTCCGGCGCAACGTTTCACCACTGCCCTGGCGGACTTCCGGCACCGCGCCGAGCCCGCCGCCCACAAAGCGCCCGCCGCCTACGACGAGCCCGCCGAGCTGGCCCTGCTGATCGCCGAATACGAGGCCGCAGCTGACTGGCTGGAGTCGATGGCGGCTGGCGAACAGGTCGAGGACCATGTGGACGAGTTCTTCGTGGACCTGGTGCTGATGGGGCTGGCCCGCGAACTACGGCTCGTGCTGGTGGGGCTGAGTGCGGCTGCCGTTCAGCGGGCGTCGCCGCCACGGTCTCGGCTCGAGGAGCTGTACCTGCGGCTGACCTGGATCTTCACCGTGACCACGGAAACATTTGAGCGGAAAAAGTACGCGAGTCTCTCGCATGAGGCCAACAAGGCCATGAACCTCAATGCCTACATCTCGCTAATGGGGCATTCCTGGCAGGAAGAGACCACCGCCGACGGCGTGGTCCTGCGCAAGCTGCAGCCCGACGTCGAGCGTGGGGAACGGGGGCGGGTGCTGGACGTCCGGGACACCACCTACCTGCTGACGCTCGACGCCGACTCGCTCCTGCTGCGTGACTACTGCCTCCGCCTGGTCTATTTCCTGGAGTCTGCGGGCAACGAGCGGGTCGCCGTGACCCAGACGCCCTACTCCTCCTTCCGTGGCGCGCCGACCCGCATCGAACGGGTCGCAGGAGCCACCACCGACCTTCAGCACATCCTGCACCAGGGCATGACGTACTACGGCGCCACCTTCTGGGTGGGAGCGAACGCGGTCATCCGGAAGTGCGCGCTGGAGGACATCGTCGAGGTGGAGACCAGCGGCGGGTTCGAGATCCGGACCTATATTCAGGACCGCACGGTCATCGAGGATACCGAATCAAGCATCGACCTCGGCCAGCACGGCTGGACCCTGGTCAACTACCCGGAACGGCTGAGCTACAGCGCCACCCCGCCGGACTTCGGGTCCCTCGTGGTCCAGCGTCGGCGCTGGGCCAACGGCGGCCTGCTGATCCTGCCCAAGCTGTGGGTCCAGCTCCGCCAGCACCGCTCCGAGCGCCGGGCGATCCTGTTCCGCGAGGTACTGCTGCGGGTGAACTACATGGCATCCATCGCCTGGGCGAGCTTTGGCCTGCTCTTCCTGCTGGCCTACCCCTACGACAGCCGGCTGCTGAGCCCCGTTGTGTTCCTCGCGGCCCTGCCCTACTTCCTGGCCATGGGCAGCGATCTGCGCGACTGCGGACACCGTTTTAGCGATATCCTCCGGATCTACGGCTTCAACCTGGTTCTGCTGCCGGTGAACCTGGCCGGCGTCCTCAAATCACTGCAGCAGGCCGTCACCGGTGACAAGATCCCGTTCGCCCGCACCCCGAAGGTCAAGGACCGCACCTCCGCACCCGCGATCTATGTGCTGACGCCATACGCGATCGTGGCGTTCTCGCTGCTGACGGTCTGGCGGGATGCCCAGTTGGGAAACTGGGGCAACGTGGCCTTCGCCTCGCTCAACGCCATCCTCGCCGCCGGCGCGATTCGCGCTTACATCGGCGTCTTCAACTCCGCGGTCGACGTGTTCCTCGGAATGGTCAACTGGCTCTATGTCACCCCGCGGCCAAAGAAACCAAAGGAGAGTCCCGTGATTCCCAAGACAGCTGAGGAGATCGACTGGGAGACCATTCTCTACCATGGCGACCGCCGGCTTAACCGGGATCTTCGCGGCTCCGCCGACCGCCGTCGTCGGATTGCCGTCCGTTGACGGTTGAAGCCCCGGCCGGGCCCGACGAGCAAACCACTGCAGAGGCCGCGGCCCAGCCGATCGGCGTCCGGACCCTGCACCGGGGAATTATCGAGGTGGCACTCCCGGCCAACCAGGAGATCGAGGGACCCGAGGCCCGGGTGGCCGGCGCCACCGTCCGGGCAATGGCCGCCGGCCGGCGGATGCCAGTGTTGCTGGTGATCACCGGTATCCTAGGCGTAAGCGTCGAGGCCCGGCATGCCTTTGCCACCTCCGTGGCCGCGTCCGCGTTTGCCTTGGTCGGTGAAAGCCCCGTGGACCGGGTCATCGCCCATTACCTGCTGCGGTCGAGAAGCGAGACGGTTCCGGCTGGGTTCTTTACGTCCGAGGAAGAAGCCATCGAGTGGTTAGGGCGATACGCGAGTGAAGACTGATCCTCCGGACCCCAGGCTGCACGCCCTGGTCGAAGGTATTGTCCGCATCGCCGGCGGAGACCTTTCCACCAGGATCCCGCACTCGGGCGCCCGGGACGACGTCGCCGCCGTCATCGCCGGCATCAACCTGATGGCCGACGATCTGCAGACCATCTACCAGGAGCTCGAGAAACGCGTCGAGAGCCGCACAGCCATGCTGCGTGAAGCCCAGGTGGAGCTTGAGCGCATGGCGCTGAGGGACCCGCTGACGCAGCTCGCCAACCGGACCGCGCTTAATTCGGTGCTCAGCCACGCCCTTGCGGAGACGTCACGGGGCGAAATGCCGCCGGCCCTGCTGATCCTCGATCTCGACTCCTTCAAAGGCATCAACGACACCCTGGGTCACAGCGCCGGCGACGACGTTCTCCGGGTGGTCGCCAGCCGGCTGCAGGATGCCGTTCGCGAGACGGATACCGTCGCGCGCCTCGGCGGCGATGAATTCGCCGTCATGCTGCCCAAATCCAACCTCGTCCGGGCCCGCCGTGTGGCCAACAGGATCCTCAAGGCGCTGGGTGAGAGCCTGGAAATCGGGGATCTGCGGGTTACCTGCGGCACCAGCATCGGCGTGCGCATCGCGGAAGCGGGCCAGTCCGCCGATGAGCTCGTGATGGAAGCCGATACGGCGATGTACGCGGCTAAGGCGCAGCCGCACAGCAGCATCAAGGTTTTCGAGCCGGCGTTGCTCTACGCGCGCCGGCTCCAGAGCGTCATGATCACCGAGATGCGCGAAGCGATCCGCCAGGACCAGCTCACGCTGCACTATCAGCCGGTGGTTGAGCTTGCGACCGGCCGGATCGAAGGCGTCGAGGCGCTGGTGCGGTGGTGCCACCCCGAGCGGGGACTCCTCATGCCGGACCAGTTCATTCCGCTGGCGGAAGAGACCGGCATGATCGTTGACCTGGGCCATTGGGTCCTGCGCAACGCCGTGCGCCAGTTGCGGGACTGGCAGCAGGCGCTGAACGTGGACAGCAGCTTCAACGTCCGCGTCAACATCTCCACGACCGAGCTGCGGAACCTGGAACTGATCGAACATGTCCGCGACATCCTCCGCGAGACGGGAGTGGACGCCGCAAACCTCGTCGTCGAGCTGACCGAGTCCATGGCCGTGAACGGCGGGAACGTGGACAAGTACTCCCTCACCGGGCTGCGCCGGCTCGGTGTGAAGCTCGAAATCGACGACTTTGGCACCGGATACTCGTCCATCAGCTACCTGCGGAAACTGCCCGTGAACGTGGTCAAGATCGACAAGAGCCTGATTGACGGCCTGGGCACCGACGACGAGCAAGGGAACTTCGTCGGGGCCGTGTTGCACCTCATCCATGCCTGCGGACTCAAAGCTGTTGCCGAAGGAATCGAGACGGCGGAGCAGGCCCGGATTCTTACGGCGCTGGGCTGCGCCAGCGGCCAGGGCTACTACTTCAGCCGGCCCGTGCCGGCGGCCGAGATCGAGTCCATGCTCAGACTGGCGGAGTAGGGGCGGGGCGCCGATAGGTGCAAGCTCCGTTTAAGGAATTAAGCACGACGCCGGGTATCGGATTCAAAATCCGGTACCCGGCGTCGTGTAGTGCTTCGTTTGCTAGTTCTTCGGGGTGGAGTTCGGCCACCAGTACACGGCCGAGATTGAGCCCTGGCCGGAGTTGTCGCCGCTTGCGGAGACTGCGGCTCCTGCGGACAGGCCGGCGGCTGCGATGGCTCCGGTGACGAGGAGCGTTGCAAGGATTTTCTTCATAGAGGACTCCTGTTACGTAAGTGGCAGATGTGACGCATGTGATGCGAGTTCAGTATAGAGGTAGAAGGAACGCCGTGATGCAAGAATCCCGCAACCACTGTCAAAGCTATGCTAATCGCGCGAGGGTGGTCGATTACTGCGTAAAAACTGCGGAGGTTTTGCTTGCGATCCCTGCACGTTTCCACCCTCAAGGCGACGGATAATTGAGTCATGCCATTGCACTCCGTTTCTCCGTTGTACGCCGCCGCTGAATTGCAGGCACACGAGCACCGGACCAACCATGCCTTTGTTCAAGCAGCCATCAGCGCACAAGACGCCGCTGACATTGCCCGCTTCGACGGCGATGTGGATTCCTGGTGGAACATGACGTTCCTTCAAGCTGAGAACCTCTTGGACGCGGAGGAGTTCGAGGCCTGCGCGGCCCTTGCCTCAGATCTGGTCGGTGGCTCCCACCCCTCGATGGAACCGCGGGCCAAGGCACGAACCTATATTCTGGTGGCCAAGGCCAGACAAGGGGCCGGCTTTCTGGAAGAGGCGGCGGATGCCGCCCGGGCAGCCGTCGAGCTTGTGGTAGACGACGACGATGTCGAAACCCAGGTTAAGGCCCGCCAGGCGCTCATCGCAGCTTTGGCAGACAGCGGGAAGCTGGACGCGGCCTGGGCAGAATGTCTGGGACTAGCGGAGGCAGTCTCCGCGGAAGTCGACGACCAGTTAATCGGCAAGGTCTATTGGGTCATAGGGAACGTAGCGTTCCTTTGCAACAAGGTGCAGGAGGGTCTCGCCTATCACGAGCTTGCGGCGGCGACCTTTTCCCCGGCAAGGAACCTCGATGTCTGGGCGAAATTCAACAAGGCATCCGCCGCAATGCGGCTCGCGGCAGACATCGCAGACGCCGACACATTGCGCTGCATCGAACGGGCCGAACTGGCCACGGACGTTATCGGGGGAAGCGTCAGCGACATGCTGCTGCTGAGGCTCAACCGCGGGCACTGGACGTTTCTGTCAGGCGAGGTTGAGGTAGCGATCCAGATGCTTGAAGGCATCTGCGTTGAGGTGGACAATACCGGGCCCCAAATCCTCGGCGAGGCGTGTCTGCTGCTGGGCCGGGCGCATGCCGCCCTCGGAAACAAGGCCGAAGCCAACCAGAACCTCCTAGCGGCCGCCGAGCACTTCGAAACTGCCGGCGCCGCTCAGCGGGCAGAGCTGGCCCGGGGTTACCTCGCGGCTTAGGCCGAGCCCGCACACAGCCTGACGCTGCGCCATCGCCGATCCCGCCCCAGCACCTATGGACATGTCCTCCGGACCGCCGCGCGGATGGACATAGTGCCACCATGTCCGGCGGCCGCGGTCAGAGCTGGGCATGTCCCGTGGTGTGGGTAATCAGCGCTGGGCATGTCCCTCGGCGGGAGCGGCGGCGGCAGTCTTGCGGCCCAGGAACACCGCGGCTCCGCCCACCACCAGGCTGAGCACCAGCAGCACCCAACCGGCGACGGTGAGGCCCGACGCCAAAGCAACCTGGCCGGCGTCGGCGGCGTCGGCGGACAGCATCGCATCAATGGCAACGTTTCCCCACAGCCGCACAACGACAAAGAGAATGGGTACAGCCCAGAGCGCCCAGCGCAGGGCTTTCCCTGCCACGTTCGTTCCGATCAGCAGCAACCAGGTGAAGCCGAAGATGAGCGGGAAGAGCAGACCCGCCGTTTTGTGGACGTAGTTGAGCTGCCCGCGGGCGTCTTCGTCCATGACCGAGCGGAGCCGTTCAACAAACCCCTGGTCGAAGCCTCCGAACAGGGAGTCAGGCATGGCCACGCCGCCGGTCAGCTGGGTGAGCTGGTTCAAGGTGAGCAGATGGACGTACCAGAACAGGAAAAGACTCGCCACGACGCCCGCGATCAGGATCAGATTGCTGTTGTTCTGGGCTTTCTGCGGGGACCGGCTGGTGCTCGGATTGATCACCGACGGCAGGTGATGCTGGGGGACGGTCGCGTTGGCGCCGTGCTTCTTGATTCGCTGCGCGGGAGTCTTGGCCATGATTCCATTATCGCCCCGCACCGCTGTCCGGCCGGCACAGATCGGCATGGAACGTCACGGCGGAGCGGTGGCTGGTCACCGTCGTCTGTTCACTGCCCATGGCCGCCGATAGGCTGGAGAGCGTGACCGAACTAGGAAAACACCGGCTTGGCCGGCACAGCACCGCCGAACTCAACCCTGCCCTGGATGACTACCAGCTCGCCGACGCCCTCGTGCGCGAGGCGGGCACGCTGGCGCTCCTCATGCGTCAGGCCGGGCTGGAGGGACGGCAAAAGACGTCCGTCTCCGACGTGGTCACCGCCGCCGATCATGCCGCCGAGGCCTACGTGCTGGAACAGCTCCGGCGCTGCCGGCCCGACGACGGCATCCTTGGGGAAGAGGGTTCCGCCGTGACGGGAAGCAGCGGCAGGACCTGGGTCATCGACCCGGTCGACGGAACCTACAACTTCCTGCACGGCTCCACCTACTGGTGCTCCGCCATCGCCCTTAAAGACTCCTCCGGTGTGGTGCTCGGCTCGATTTTCCAGCCGGAGGAAGACAAGCTATGGCTCGGCGGGACCTCGCAGCCTTCAACATTGAACGGGGAACCACTGACCACCTTCCGGCCGGATGCAGCGGGTGCAGCGGGCGCAGCGGGCGCCGGCCGCTCGGTCGCTCCTCTGTCCGAACTCGGTGCCGCCACCTACATCCACCCCACCTGGCTCGCCGATCCGTTGTGCGCCATGCCCTGGCACGCCGCCGCGACCTCCGCCGCTTCGCTTCGGATGTTCGGCTCGGGTTCCTGCGATCTGGGCCGGGTGGCCGACGGCGAACTGGGCTGCTGGTTCCAGCACAGCTGCCCGGAATGGGACTGGCTCCCCGGCCAGGCGATCGTTCTCGCGGCCGGCGGCGCGGCCGACGTCGTGCGGGTCAACGGGCTCGACTGGTTCCTCGCCGGGGGCACGACGGCGGTCCGGCAGCTCCGCGCGGCGCTCGAGTCCGGCTCCGTCGGCTAGGTCAGGCGCTACACACCGCGCCCCCGCGGGACATGCTCATTCAAGCCTCAGGCCCCCGCGGGACATGCTCATTCAAGCCTCAGGCCCCCGCGGGACATGCTCATTCTTGGCTGCGAGGGGTGGGCAGGTTGGGCATATGTCCGGTGGTTGCGGGCAGGGGCGGGCATGTCCCGCGGGGGCGGACCTGGCGGTCAGTGGCACCGCCTAGACTTGAGAACACCATGGATATGTTGTTTGACCCTCACGCCGACGGACCCTTCCGAGCTGCCTCCGCAACGGCGGCGGCCGCCAAATCGCCCGCCGGAACGGGGATGGCAGCCCGGGATTCCGCGCGAAGCATGCGGACCGACGACGGCGACGGCCGTCACGGGGCCAACCCGGCGGGAGGCCACGATGGCCCCCGGCTCCCGGGCGCGGAGGAGCTCCTGCAGGGCCTGAACCCGGAGCAGGAAGAAGCGGTAAAGCACTCCGGCAGTGCCCTGCTGATTGTTGCCGGCGCCGGTTCGGGCAAAACCCGGGTGCTCAGCAACCGCATCGCCTACCTCATCGCTACCCACCGCGCGCACCACGGCGAGATCCTGGCCATCACCTTCACCAACAAGGCCGCCGCTGAAATGCGCGAACGGGTTGAAGCCCTGGTCGGCGGCCGGGCCAAGACCATGTGGGTCTCCACCTTCCACTCGTCCTGCGTCCGGATCCTGCGCCGGGAAGCCAAGAACGTCGGCCTGAATTCCAACTTCTCCATCTACGATTCCGCGGACTCGCTCCGCCTGATCACGCTCGTGGCCAAGAACCTGGACCTCGATCCCAAACGGTTCGCGCCCAAGGCTATCCAGCACAAGATCTCCGCGCTCAAGAACGAACTGATCGACGCGGACAGCTACTCCTCGGCCGCCAATCACAACGACCCCTTCGAGCAGGCCGTCGCCGAGGTCTTCAAGGGCTATTCGCAGCGGCTGCGCCAGGCCAACGCCATGGACTTCGATGACCTGATCGCCGAGACCGTCTACATGTTCCGGGCCTTCCCGGCGCTCGCGGACTCCTACCGGCGCCGTTTCCGGCACGTCCTCGTGGACGAATACCAGGACACCAACCACGCCCAGTACGCCCTGGTCCGCGAAATCGTCGGCGAGGGCCCCGGCGCGGCCGAACTGACCGTCGTCGGCGATTCGGACCAGTCCATCTACGCCTTCCGCGGCGCCGATATCCGCAACATCGTGGAGTTCGAAAAAGACTACCCGGACGCCCGGACCATCAAACTTGAGCAGAACTACCGCTCCACCCAGACGATCCTCAGCGCCGCCAACTCGGTTATCTCACGCAACCCCAACCGGCCCGAGAAGCGGCTCTGGACTGCCGAGGGCGACGGCGAGAAGATCGTCGGCTACGTCGGCGAGAACGAACACGACGAAGCCCAGTTCATCGCCAAAGAGATCGACCGGCTGCAGGACGAGGGCGATCTGCGGCCCGGCGACGTGGCCATCTTCTACCGCACCAACGCCCAGTCCCGCTCCATTGAGGACGTCCTGGTGCGGGTCGGGCTGCCGTACAAGGTAGTCGGTGGAACCCGCTTCTACGAGCGCAAGGAGATCAAGGACGCGCTCGCCTACCTGCGGGTACTGATCAACCCGGACGACGACGTGAACCTGCGCCGGATCCTCAACGAGCCCCGGCGCGGTATCGGCGACCGCGCGGAAGGCGCCGTGGCCTCCCTCGCCCAGCGGGACCGGATATCCTTCATGGCCGCGGCCCGCCGCGCCCACGAGGCGCCGGGCATGGCCACCCGCTCCGTCAACGCCGTGCAGGGCTTCGTGAAGATGCTCGACGATCTCGCGGAGGTGGCCTCCGGCTCCGGTGCGGCCGCCGCAATCGAGGCCGTGCTGGAACAGACCGGCTACCTTGCAACCCTGCGCTCCAGCACCGACCCGCAGGACGAGTCCCGGGTGGAAAACCTCGCCGAACTCGTCGCCGTCGTGCGTGAATACGAACGTGACAACCCCGAGGGCTCGCTGGGTGCCTTCCTCGAGCAGGTCTCGCTTGTGGCCGACGCCGACCAGATCCCGGACGCCCCGGGCGGTGACGCCGACGACCTGGCGGCCGCCGTCGCCGAAGCCAAGCGGCTGGGGGTCGTCACCCTGATGACCCTGCACACAGCCAAGGGCCTGGAATTCCCGGTGGTGTTCCTGACCGGCATGGAGCACGGGCTGTTCCCGCACCAGCGCTCGGCCACCGACCCCAAGGAGCTGGCCGAGGAGCGCCGGCTGGCCTACGTGGGGCTGACCCGTGCCCGGAAGCGGCTCTACTTGACCCGTTCCGAGGTCCGCAGCATGTGGGGCCAGAGCCAGTACAACCCGGCGAGCCAGTTCATCGAGGAAATCCCGGCCGAGCTGGTGGAATGGCGGCGTGAAGGCTCCAACCGCCAGACCGGCAGCTGGGGGAGCGGGTCCGCTATCGGCTCCAGCCGCTACGGCGGGTCCTCTTGGGGAGCCGGAGCCCGCGGCGCCGGGCCCGGCCCGTCCGCTGGCTTCAGTGCCGACGTCCCGGCGGCAATTGCCAAAAACCGTGTGCAACCGCAAAAGGAAATCGTCGCCGTCAGCGTGGGGGACAAGGTCAACCACACGAGTTTCGGCAACGGCACCGTCCTGGCCCTCGAGGGCGCGGGCGACAAAACAGTGGCCAAGGTGAAGTTCGGTGTCGGTGACAAGCGGCTCCTGCTCCGCTACGCGCCGCTGACCAAGCTCGATGCCTGAGCGCCGTCGACCGTGTGCCCGCCTGGCCAAACGGTCGCGGCGGGCATAATGGAGTCCATGCGACGGGCATTCCTGGGGATCATGGCAGCCCTCATCCTGCTGGCGTCCTCGGCGTGCAGCATCACGCAGAAGGACCCGGACTACGTTCCGCCGCGGCCCCTCCCGGCGTTGGAACAGCTTAAACAGGCGCCCCTCGCGGACGCTGCGAAGTACGCCGTCGGACAGGAGGTCCTCAGCTTCGTCACCGCGGACCGGAACGTGGTCTGCTCGCTGACCTCGGCACGCGGCGAGCACCTTAACCTGCCGTATGAACAGAACGGCTTCGCGGACAGCGCCAACAACAAACTGGCGACCGTGCCGGTGGCGCACTGCGGGCTGGCGCTCTACCCGAAACCGGAGGCGACGGACGCCACCGACAGCTGCGGCGGCACCGGCCTGGGCTACCTGGGCGGCGCCGCTTTGCTGACTCCCGCGAAGTCCAGCTACGGTGAATGCCGCTCCGGCGTCACACAGCAGGAGGCCGAATTCGGGCTCAAAGGCAGCCGCAACGGCCCGATTTCGCAACTGCCCGTCCTCGACGACGGCAAGAACCTGGAGCGCAACGGGCTCCGCTGCTCGGCGTACGACGGCGGCGTCGCCTGCGGAAACATCTCCGCCGGGGTCGCTTTCTTTGTTTCGCGGGACCGTTACGAGCTTTTCTCCGATGCCGGTAAGCAGGCCTCCCAGACGCCGTCGGAAGCCCCGAAAGCCCCGTAATCTAGGGGTTTTTCTACGCTCAATAGAATAGTGTCCTTCCTCACACAACGGGTACTCTGGGACGGGCCGGTCCCAAGGAACGACTAGAGTTCCGGAAGGAGCATTGCGCCGTGTGGCTCGTTTCCAAGCTAGCCGCAGGGTGCGTTTACTCCGCAGCCCGGTAACCGCGAGAACGTGGGGTCCGGCTGTACAGAAACTACTTCGACGTAGAAGGACACTAAACCGTGGACCTGTTTGAATACCAGGCGCGCGATATGTTCGAGGCGCACGGTGTACCCGTGCTTGCCGGCATCGTAGCGCACACCCCTGAAGAAGCGAAGGCAGCCGCCGAGAAAATCGGCGGCGTAACGGTCGTGAAGGCCCAGGTTAAGGCCGGAGGCCGCGGCAAGGCCGGCGGCGTCAAGGTCGCCAAGACCGCCGACGAGGCGTTTGAACACTCCACCAACATCCTCGGCATGGACATCAAGGGCCACACCGTCCACCGGGTGATGATTGCCCAGGGTGCCGATATCGCCGAGGAATACTACTTCTCCGTCCTCCTAGACCGGGCCAACCGCAACTACCTGGCCATGTGCTCGGTCGAAGGCGGCATGGACATCGAGCAGCTCGCCGTTGAGCGCCCCGATGCCTTGGCCAAGATCGCGATCGACCCGGCCGTCGGCATCGACCAGGCCAAGGCCGATGAAATCGTCGCCGCTGCGGGATTCGTCGAGGAACTGCACGGCAAGGTCGCCGCCGTCATCCTCAAGCTCTGGGACGTTTTCAAGAAGGAAGACGCCACCCTCGTGGAGGTCAACCCCCTGGTCCTGACCGGCGCGGGTGACATCGTTGCCCTCGACGGCAAGGTGTCCCTCGACGAGAATGCCGACTTCCGCCACCCGAAGCACGCCCACCTTGAGGACAAGGACTCGGCCGACCCGCTTGAGGCCAAGGCCAAGGCGCAGGACCTCAACTACGTCAAGCTGGACGGCGAAGTAGGTATCATCGGTAACGGTGCCGGCCTGGTGATGTCCACCCTCGACGTCGTTGCCTACGCTGGCGAGAACCACGGCAATGTCAAGCCCGCCAACTTCCTGGACATCGGCGGTGGAGCTTCCGCAGAGGTCATGGCAGCAGGTCTCGACGTCATCCTGGGCGACCCGCAGGTCAAGTCCGTCTTCGTCAACGTCTTCGGTGGCATCACCGCCTGTGACGCGGTCGCCAAGGGCATTGTTGGTGCGCTGGCCGAGCTGGGCCACTCCGCGAACAAGCCGCTGGTAGTCCGCCTCGACGGCAACAACGTCGAGGAAGGCCGCCGCATCCTGGCCGAGGCCAACCACCCGCTGGTTACCCTGGCCGCAACCATGGACGAGGGCGCCGACAAGGCTGCCGAGCTCGCCAACGCAGCGAAGTAAAGGGACTCAGCTATGTCTATTTATCTGAACAAGGACTCCAAGGTCATCGTCCAGGGCATCACCGGCGGCGAAGGCACGAAGCACACCGCCCTGATGCTGAAGGCCGGCACCAACGTTGTTGGCGGCGTCAACGCCCGCAAGGCCGGCACCACGGTCCTGCACGGCGACACCGAGATCACCGTCTTCGGCACCGTCAAGGAAGCCATGGCCCAGACCGACGCCGACGTGTCCATCGTCTTCGTGCCGCCGGCCTTCACCAAGGACGCCGTCGTTGAAGCCATCGAGGCCGGCATCGGCCTGGTCGTCGTCATCACCGAAGGCGTGCCGGTCCAGGATTCCGCCGAGTTCTGGGCCCTGGCCCAGTCCAAGGTTGACGCCAACGGCAAGCAGGTCACCCGCATCATCGGACCGAACTGCCCCGGCATCATCACCCCGGGTGAGGCCCTCGTCGGTATCACCCCGGCGAACATTACGGGCAAGGGCCCCATCGGCCTCGTCTCCAAGTCGGGCACTCTGACCTACCAGATGATGTACGAACTGCGCGACCTCGGCTTCTCCACCGCCATCGGCATCGGCGGCGACCCGGTCATCGGCACCACCCATATCGATGCGCTGGAAGCCTTCGAAGCCGACCCGGAGACCAAGGCGATCGTCATGATCGGCGAAATCGGCGGCGACGCCGAGGAGCGTGCCGCCGATTACATCAAGGCACACGTCACCAAGCCGGTTGTCGGCTACGTGGCTGGCTTTACCGCTCCGGAAGGCAAGACCATGGGCCACGCCGGCGCCATCGTCTCGGGTTCCGCGGGCACCGCCCAGGCCAAGCAGGAAGCCCTCGAGGCTGCCGGTGTCAAGGTTGGCAAGACGCCGTCCGAGACCGCCAAGCTCCTGCGCGAAGTTCTCGCAACCCTCTAGGTTCCAAGCACCACAGCACCACAGCACCAAGCAACGCGGGGTCACTTACGGCCCGTCCCACCCGGTGGGATGGGCTCGAAGTGACCCCGCGTTGCTTTTTGAGGGAAGTACGACGGCGGCAGGTCACCATCCCTGGGGACGGTGACCTGCCGCCGTCGTACCCTGCCGTCCAAGAACCCTGCCGTCCAAGAACCCTGCCGTTCAAGAATCCTGCCGCCGATCTGAACCCTGCCGATCTGGACGCTGCCGCCGATCTGAACCCTGCCGATCTGGACGCTGCCGTGAAGTAGGCGCTGCGCCCTCAGGCTTTGGCGCCGCTGAGAAGCTCGTCGAGACGTTCGTAGCCTTCGGACAGGCCGCTTTCCATGCCGGACTGTGCCATGCCGTCGCGGGCCTCCATGCTGGGGTAGACCGCGTGGGCGGTCAGCCGGGTGCGGCCGTCGCCGAGGTCCGCCAGGGTGAGGAACTCGATGCTGACGACGTCCGGGTAGCCGCTGAACTCGAAGGTCTGGATGGCGAACTGGTTCTCGCGGACCGTGTGGAAGATCCCGCTGAACTTGTAGGGCACGCCGTCCGGCCCCGTGTGGGTATAGCTGTAGCTGCCGCCGGTGCGGAAGTCGTAGTGGTCGACGTCGATGGCCAGGCCGCGCGGGCCAAGCCACTGGGCAACGAGTTCGGGTTCCTTGTGGGCCCGGAAGACATCGGCGACGGGGAAGTCGAACTCACGCTCAAAATCGATGAAGGACAGGCCCTCCGGGACAGTGACTTTCAGGGCGTTGGTCATGACGAGTCCTTTGCCTGGGTGCCGCGTGCCGCGGCGTTGGAGTGGAGCACGGCGTCAAGGCTGCGGAACTGCCCCTCGCGGACCAGCCGGTACTGGTCGATCCATGCGGTGAGCGCCTCCAGCCGTGCGGGGTTCAGGTGGACGGGCCGGCGCTGGGCGTCACGGGTGCGTGTGACCAGCTGTGCCTGCTCGAGGACCTGGATGTGTTTCGAGACCGCCTGCTTGGTGATCGCGAAAGGTTCCGCCAGTTCATTAACGGTGGCCGGACCCCTGCTGAGCCGGGCGATGATGCGGCGGCGGACGGGGTCGGCCAGGGCGAGGAACGCCGAGTCGAGCAGCTCGTCGTCGCGTAGGTCCACCGGTGTCCCCACCTCCTCGTCAGCCTCTTGTGATCAATCCATTCGTTGATCAACCATGTGGTTGTTTAAGGATAGGACGGGGCCCGCAGTATGACAAGAGGTTTGCGGCGCTGACGGCCCGAATGGGCACTGCGCCACGGAAAACACTTGGCGAATGTCCGGTTAACTGCGCGAAAAACCGCCTGTCAGAGGCGGAATCGTCCGGATACTGGAAAGCATGACTACCTTTACTCGTCGTCAAGTACTGCGTACGGCAGGGGTCGCCGCCGTGGCCGGAACCATGGCCACCGGCACCCCCGCGGGCGCGTCTTCCGCCTCCGGAACCGGCCTTTTTGGCCATGGGATCGCCTCAGGAGATCCCATGCCGGGGAGCGTGCTGCTGTGGACCCGCGTCACGCCCACCCCGGAATCGCTACCGGGAAGCGGTGCCGGCCCCGACGTTTTGGTCGGATGGGAAATTTCCGCAGATGCAGCCTTCAAGAAAGTGGTGGCTCGCGGTACCGCGGCCACCGGTCCGGCCCGGGACCACACCGTGAAAGTGGTGGCCGCCGGATTGGCTCCCGCCACGAGCCACTGGTTCCGTTTCACTCTCGGGCGGGAATCCTCCCCCGTGGGCAGGACCCGGACCGCACCCGCCGCCGGCACCGCGGTGGCGCGGCTGAAGTTCGGTGTGGTGTCCTGCGCCAACTGGCAGGCGGGATACTTCTCCTCGTACCGCCACCTGGCCGCACGTGGCGATCTCGACGCCGTCCTTCACCTGGGCGACTATCTCTACGAATACGCACCCGGTGACTACCAGGCCCGCGACGTCGTGGTCCGCCCGCACGATCCCGCCCTCGAGATGACCCAGCTGGCGCACTACCGCCGTCGTCATGCCCAGTACAAGACGGATGCCGACCTCCAGGCGCTGCACGCAGCGGCCCCGTTCATCGTGACCTGGGACGACCACGAATCGGCCAACGATGCCTGGCAGGGCGGCGCCGAAAACCACACCGAGGGCGCCGAAGGCGCCTGGCGCGAGCGCTTCGACGCCGCACACCGGGCCTATGCCGAGTGGATGCCCGTCCGCTACGAGCCGGGCGGCCAGCTCTACCGCCGGCTGGACTTCGGCTCCCTGGCCAGCCTGTCCATGCTGGACCTGCGCTCCTACCGGGACCAGCAGGCCGCCAACGGCGCGGATCCCGCGGTCAGCAGCCCCGCCCGCACCATCACGGGCGCCGCCCAGATGGACTGGCTGCTGGGCAACCTCCAATCCACCGGCCCGCAATGGAAGCTCGTGGGCAACCCGGTCATGATCGCCCCCGTCCGCTTCCCCTCGACCCTGAACACTGCCGAACTGGCGGGGGTGCAAAAGCTGGTGGGCGGAACCAGCATCAGCGGCGTGCCGTACAACGTGGACCAGTGGGACGGCTACGAGGCGGACCGCAACCGTGTGGTCCGCCACCTGCGCGACAACGCCGTCAAGGACACGGTCTTCCTCACCGGCGATATCCACTCCGGCTGGGCCTGCGACATCCCTGCGGACCCGGCTACCTACCCGGCCACCGGTGACTCCGTGGCCGTGGAGCTGGTGTGCACCTCCGTGACGAGCGACAACCTCGACGACATCCTCAAAGTTCCGCCACGGACCGCATCCGTCGCCGTCGAAAACGCCTTCAAGGCGGCCAATCCGCACGTCAAGTACCTGGACTTCGACTCGCACGGCTACTCAGTCCTGGACGTGACGGCCGCCGGAGTCCGGATGGACTGGTACGTCCTGGCCGAACGGACCTCCGCCAGCTCGGGATCGACGCTGTCCACATCGTTCAAGGTGCAAGCTAACACCGGCAAGGTTACGCCGATTCAAGGAGGCCTCCAGTGAGCCGTTCACCGCAGCAGGGCACACCTGCCGGCAGCGAACTGACGACGCCGGGACGCCGGCAGTTCCTGCAACTCGCCGCTGCCGGCGGGGCCGCCGTCGTCCTTTCCGCGGCGCAGGGCACGGCCTGGGCCGCCCCGGCCGCGGGGCGGACCCGTTGCTATGTGCTGGTGGTGGACGGCTGCCGGCCGGATGAGATCACGCCCGCCCTGACGCCGAGGCTGGCTGCCCTGCGCGACGCCGGCACCAATTTCCCCGCCGCCCGCTCGCTGCCGTTGATGGAGACCATTCCCAACCACGTCATGATGATGACGGGGGTGCGCCCGGACCGTTCGGGCGTGCCGGCCAACGCCATCTTCGACCGGGCCGAAGGCATGGTCCGCGACCTGGACCGGTCCACGGACCTGCACTTTCCGACGCTTTTGGAGCGGCTGCAGAACCGCGGGCTCACGACCGGATCGGTGCTCAGCAAGGAGTACCTTTACGGCATCTTCGGTGCCCGGGCCAGCTACCGGTGGGAACCCCGGCCGGTGCTTCCGGTGACCGGCCACGCACCCGACGCCGCCACCATGGACGCACTTCTGGCGATGGTGAGCGGTCCGGACCCGGACTTTGTATTCACCAACCTGGGCGACATCGACCGTGTGGGCCACTCCGACCTGTCCGGCACCACGCTGCGGGCGGCGCGTGCGGCGGCACTGGCGGCCACAGATATGCAGGTCGGCCGATTCATCGACCATCTCAAGGGCGCAGGTACCTGGGATTCCAGCGTGATCATGGTCCTGGCAGACCACTCCATGGACTGGTCCGTCCCCAGCAACGTCATCTCGATCAACCTGATCCTCCAGTCCCGCCCGGAGCTGCAGTCCAACGTCAGGATTGCCCAGAACGGCGGCGCCGACCTGCTCTACTGGACCGGCCCCGACGCGGACCGCACGGCCGGCCTGGCCGCCGTCGAACAACTGGTCAGCGCGCATGAGGGCGTGCTGTCGGTCAACAGGCCGACGGACCTCCGGTTGGGGGCCGAGGCCGGTGACCTGGTGGCATATTGTCGCGCGGGCTGGCGCTTCGCCGACCCGTACGTCGCGTCCAACCCGATCCCGGGCAACCACGGGCATCCCGCCACGGAGCCCATTCCGTTCTTCGTCGCCGGCGGCAGCCCGCTGGTGGTGCGGGGGTCGGTGTCTTCCGAGGCTGCCCGGACCGCCGACGTCGCGCCGACCGTCGGCGGGATTTACGGGCTCAAGCCCCCTGCCGGCGGCTACGACGGCACGGCCCGTAGTTCCGCCTTCACCCGGTAGCCCGTTCCGTCGGGCTTCCCAAAAAACAACGCGGGGTCACTTCGCGCCCATCCTGCACCCCGGGACGGGCGCGAAGTGACCCCGCGTTGTTCTTATGGCCCGACCCCGGGGGAGCCCCTTGCGCTCAGGCGGGGAATGTGAGGCGCCTTCGAGGGAGTTGGAGCTACACGTGGGCGTGCAGCCGGGGCAGGGCATCCACCAGCGTCGCCAGTTCCGGTACCTCATGCGCCTCCGCGAGGGCCCGCTCCAGCGTGGCGTCGTGGACCGGCCGGCTCTGCTCCAGGAGCGCGATCCCGGTCGGGGTGAGTTCGGTGTAGATGCCGCGGCGGTCGTCCGCGCACAGAATCCGGGTCAGCAGGCCCCGGTCCTCGAGCCGGCTGACCAAGCGTGTGGTAGCGCTGGCGCTCAACGCGGTGGCGCGCGCCAACTGCTGCATCCTCATGTGCCAGCCATCCTGCCGGCTCAGCGCGTCCAGCACTGTGTACTCCACGACGGATAGTTGCGCCACAGCCTGCAGGGCGCGTTCCAGCTCCGTCTCAATCAATCCGTGCAAGGCCGCCAGTGTCCGCCAGCCGTGCGCCCGGACCTCGACAGCGCGGTCCTTGATGCCCATCAGTTTGTTCCCTTCAGTCCGGTCTGCCCCGTCCCGAACAGCTGAGAACGCACGCAGCCCATCATTTAGTTGCTGGCGCGGCATATTTGCTGGTGCAACAACAAATAGCGCGTCTGCAACTACTAGCCTACGCTTCGCTTTTCTTTCCGGTCCATAGCCAGTCCAGCTCATGTGGTGGCTGGACGGCGGGCCATGGACGCCCCCACTGCGGCCGCGGTCACGCCGACCGAGGGAGGAACCATCAGCAACCGAAAGATATATGTGCAACCAAGGGTTGCGCATCTGGTTTCCTCGAACTACCGTGATGTGCAACCAAACGTTGCAGAAAGCAGGATAATCATGGAGTACGGAAGCATCGAGCGCGAGATCCACGTGGACGCCTCCCCTGAGGTAGTCTTCGAGGTCGTCAGCAGTCCCGAGCACCTCAAGGAATGGTGGCCGGACGAGGTGGAGATCGAGCCGGCGGCCGGCGCCACGGGCCGGATCGTCTTCCATCGCGCGGCACCCGAAGAGGCGCTGGTCGTTCCGATCATGGTCGTCGACGCCCAGCCGCCGCGCCGCTTTTCATTCCGCTGGGTCTACGAGGCGGGAGCGTTGCCAGGGCCGAGCAATTCGCTGCTTGTGACCTTCGACCTCGAGCCGTCGGGGAAGGGGACCCGCGTGAGGATGACCGAGACCGGCTTCCGCGAGCGGGGCTGGGAAGCGGCCGCTCTGGAGCAGGCCTACCAGGAGCACGGCCAGGGTTGGGACTACTTCATCCCCCGTCTCGGTGAGTACGTCGCACGGCTGGTGTCGTCGTCGTGATGGTCGCGGTGGACGACGACCTCTGGTCGGCGATCGGGGACCCCACGCGTCGTCGGATGCTTGACCTGCTCCTGGCCGATGGTGCGGGAACAGCCACGAGCCTCAGCGAGCACCTGCCTGTGACCCGTCAAGCGGTCGCGAAGCATCTCGGCGTGCTCGACCGCGCCGGCTTGGTCAACGCCACCCCCGCCGGTCGCGAGATGCGCTACCGCGTCGATGGCGCGCAGTTCGCCCGCGCTGTGGCCCAGCTGGCCGCGGTCGGGACGGCCTGGGATGAACGGCTGCGGCGCATCAAGCGGATCGCCGAGGCGATCCAGCGCACTCAAGACCAGACTACGCAAGACCGGACCAGCCAAGACCGGACCAGCCAAGACCGGACCAGCCAAGACCGGACCAGCCAAGACCGGACCAGCCAAGACCGGACCAGCCAAGTTAAGACGAAGGAGTAGGACGTGGTGGACATCCTCCACAGAATAGGCGTCAAGGACTCGTCCCCGGACAAGGTCTACAACGCGTTGACCACGCTCGACGGCCTATCCGGCTGGTGGGCCAGCGACACGACGGGATCCGTCGAGGTCGGCGGAGTGATCGAGTTCCGCTTCGAGCCCGGTGGCTTCGACATGCAGGTCGCCGAGCTCAAACCGGCAGAGCGCGTCCTCTGGCAGGTCGTCGACGGCCCGGCCGAGTGGATCGGCACCACGGTGAACTGGGAGATCAAGCAGGAAGGTGAGTACACCATCGTCCTGTTCAGCCACGTTGGCTGGAAGGAGCCGGTCGAGTTCATGCACCACTGCAGCACCAAGTGGGCCGTCTTTCTGATGAGCCTGAAGTCGCTTCTCGAGTCCGGCACCGGCAACCCGGAGCCGCGCGACGTCAAGATCAGCAACTGGCACTGACCTCGCTGCCACAGGGGCCCCGCCGCTATGGAGGATCCCCTACAGCCCGGCGACCGGCAGATCACCCCCGCCCGGGAGGACGACGCCGTCGATCGCCTGCCGCGCCGGTCTGCCAGTTGCCCGGGGGCCGGCGCCGCGGTGAGCAGCGCCGGTTCGCCGCCGCCGTCGTGCACCAGTTCCACGATACAGCCGAAGAGGTGGCTGGCTTCCACCACGCGCGTTTCCGGGTCCGCGGAACTGCCGAGGCGGACAGGGACGCTGATGCGGGTCCGGCTGCTGCGGGAGAAGGGCGGAGGCTGCCTGGATTGACCTGCAACACGGAGCCCGGGGCTAGGATTGCCGGATGACCAACAGATATCTTGTGTCCCGCAGCCGCTTCATCGCCGCCGCCCCGGAAGCCATCTTCGAGGTGCTCGCCACCCCAGCACTGCACAGCGTGATCGACGGCTCCGACACCGTAAAGGGTGCCCAGCCGCGCGGCCCGGAGCGGCTGGCCCTCGGCGCGAAGTTCGGCATGGACATGAACATGAGGCTGGACTACAAGATCCTCAATACCGTCTGCGAATTCGAGGAAGGCCGCCGGATCGCCTGGCGGCACTTCGGTGGCCACATCTGGCGCTACGTGCTGGAGCCCGACGCCGACGACGCCGGCAACCCCGGCACCCTGGTCACCGAACAATGGGATGCTAGGGAAGTGCGCGCCAGGATTCTCCTGCGCCTGGCCGGCTTCGTCCGCCGCCACCCGGCCAACATCGAACAGACCCTCGCCAAGCTTGACGCCTACCTGGCCAGCGCCGCGGGGCGCGATTCGGACGACGCGGGGGTTTCCTGACGCCAAAGGCGGCGCTGACAGGGGCCGTGCAGCCGGCGGCGGTGCACGGTCCGTCCGGCGGTTTCTGTAGTGTGGATGGCACCGGGAGCAACGAGCAAGACTGAAGGTGGGAACCGTGATGGGCCGCAGGACACTCGTGGACGATCTCGTCGACGGCATCCTCGCCGACATCCTCGACGGTAAACTGCAGCCCCACGAGGCCATTCCGCCCGAAGCGGACATCGCCAAAGCCTACGACGTCAGCCGTCTCACGGTGCGTGAAGCGCTGAAGGTTCTGCGGGCGCAGAACATCCTCTATGTAAAAGCCGGCCGCGGAACCTTCGTCAATCCCACTGACAACTGGACCGGGCTGGACGCGATCTTCAAGGCCGCCTCGCACGGCAGCGGGGCGGAGCAGGTGGCCGTGGGGCTCATTGAGATGCGCCGCATGGTGGAAACCGGGGCGGCCGCGCTGGCGGCCAAACACCATACTCCCGAGCATGCCCGCCAGATGCGCTTGTGCATCGCGGACATGAAACGCTTCTATGATTCCCGCGACCTGGATGCCTTCGTGGCGGCGGACATCGGCTTCCATGACGTCGTGCTAAAGGCTTCGGGCAACCTTTTTGTCCGGGCGCTGTTCGCGCAGCTGGGACAGCTCCTTTACGTGACGCGGCGTGAGACGTCCGCCGTCGCGGAGATCCAGCTGCACGCAATCGAGTACCACCAAAAGGTCATGGACAGCATCCTCAGCGGCGACGTCGAGCTGGCCCGCCGCGCCATGGACGAACACATGGACCAGACCTACCGGGACTACGAACGCTACGTACACACCGCAACGCCGTGAGATATCAGTCCTGACGCCGTACCGCGCGCCAGTAGGGGCCCCGGGGAATCATGTCAAGATGCGCGCGTAGCTTTCTTCGTGGAATCATTCGAAAGTGCGCGCGTGGACGGCATGGTTTTGGGTCCTTGTTTGC